>NZ_JACIVD010000065.1:0-180510 GCF_014145555.1 Limosilactobacillus albertensis | reverse complement strand
ATATTTAAATCGGGTTCATTAACATCTCTCTCCCAATTCGATAGTGCCTGCCGGGTAACATTCAATTCCCCGGCTAGTTCTTCCTGTGTCATTCCCAATTGTGTTCGCAGATGACGTATTTGCTTTCCTGTTGTAATATTCGTCTGTTCCTGGTTCAAAATAGTTTCTCCTCTCTGATACTGATTTTATCAATGATATTTCGCAATAGCCAGCAATGAACGCTTGCATTGCGCAAGACGTTACATTATCTTCTGAAACATATAGCGCACCTTGTCCAGGCGGCTGTTTGGACGGCGGGGCTGGATGACTGGCTTGCCGACAGCGGCCTGATACCCTTTCAGTTCTGTAAGGCATACGCTCTGCCCGTTGGTGTAAAAGGCCAGATCAGTACGGTATGCCTGTATACAGCGGGCGGGAATCTCGCCAGTAAAGACAACTTCATCCTTTTTTACCTGGACCGTTTCGATGGTGGCACAGTATTTCGGTGCATCATGATAAGCCCTGGAAAGATATTCCCGGGGCGCATAGAGGGTGAAGGAGAGATAAGGTTCCAGCAGTTGCGTCCCTGATTCCTTCAATGCCTGTTCCAATACAATCGGGGCCAATGAGCGGAAGTCCGCCGGCGTGCTGACCGGACTGTAATAAAGCCCGTATTCAAAGCAAATCTTACAGTCCGTTACGTTCCAGCCGAACAAGCCCTGCTCCAGCCCGTAACGGATACCATCCCTGACAGCGTTTTGAAAACTCTGGTTCAAGTATCCCAGCGAAACCCGGCTCTCGTATTGTACACCGGAGCCAAGCGGGAGTGGTGTAACAGACAGTCCGATGGATGCCCAAAACGGGTTGGGCGGCACCTCGATATGGATGGTGTGGCTGGCTGCTTTGAGCGGCCGCTCCATATAAATGACGGTGGGTTCCTTTACCACTGTTTCAAGCTTGTATTTTTCCGACAGCAAAGCGGAAACAACCTCCAACTGCACCCGGCCCAAAAAAGAAAGAATGATCTCATGGGTGATGGAATCCACCTCGCAGCGCAAAAGCGGGTCAGTATCCGCAAGTTGCGTAAGAGCGTCCAGCAGCCGTTCTCTTTGCGCTGCCGTTTTCGGCGCAATCGACGTCCGCAGCATGGGGAGGGGGTCCTCACGCCACCTTTTACGAGGGAGCCGGGTTGGGTCCCCTAATACATCGTTTAACCTCACGCTGTCGCTGGGAAGGATAACAATTTCACCCGGATAAGCGGTGTCTGTCCGAACAATTTCCCCTTTGGATGGAATACGCATCTCTGTGATTTTCAGCTTTTCTCTCCCGGCCAGGGCCACCGTATCCCGCAGGCGCAGCGTTCCGCTGTATAGCCGTAGATAGACACGCCGCTGGCCGCAATCTGTATACTCCACCTTGAAAACGCTGCCGCATAGGGCGGCGCTCCCCTGTTCCCCAATCGGTTGGAACAGCCCTGTCACCGCATCCATCAACGGTTGAATGCCAAGGCCCTTTTTGGCGCTGCCATAATAGACCGGGAACAGGGAGGCGTCTTGAACCCGCCGCTGTTCCTCCCGCACAAGTTTTTCCCGGCTGATTGGTTCTCCTGCGATATACTTTTCCAATAATTTATCGTTATTTTCGATGACCGCATCCCATGCTTCTATGTCGGTATTTTCCTCCAGGACTATTTCCGGGGACAGCGACACCGTCTGCTTGATGATAATATCGGCGGAGAGCTTATCCCGAACAGACTGAACCACGCTCTGCAAATCAACGCCAGCCTGGTCGATCTTGTTGATAAAGATAACGGTGGGAATGTTCATTTTCCGCAGGGCATGGAACAGAATACGGGTCTGGGCCTGCACGCCATCTTTAGCGGAGATCACCAAGATGGCCCCATCTAAAACAGCCAAAGAGCGGTACACCTCCGCCAAAAAATCCATGTGGCCGGGCGTATCCACAATGTTGACTTTACATCTGTGCCACTGGAAGGAAGTGACTGCCGCTTGAATGGTAATCCCACGCTGCCGCTCCAAAAACATGGTGTCCGTCCTCGTTGTCCCTTTTTCGACGCTCCCCGGTTCTGAAATGGCTCCGCTGGCATATAGCAGGCTCTCCGTCAAGGTCGTCTTTCCAGCGTCTACATGGGCAAGAATTCCAATATTGATTATTTTCATGTGATTGTCCTCCCTTTACTGCCCCGAAGGGCATAAAAATCCCCAGCAGTAAAATACTTTTACCACTGGGGATGATAATTTGCGGACATACACATATACAGCATACACCTGTTTGTGAGTGCTGTTTTTGGGGATATGTCAAAATTGATAAGGCAAAAGTATTCTTTTGGGTACAAAAAACTAAGCCCCTACAAAAGGGACTATCATAATCCTTTGTTCCCACTATTTGATTATAGTTTTATTTAAGAATACCTTGCCGCATATTTTTTACTCCTTTTCTGGAATTGAATTATATCACATCAGTTTTAGGAAAACAAGTATCTAAAAGAAATTTTTCTTCCCCTTATATGTAACAATCATACCGGCTTCCTAACGTTCAGAATGGTTTCTACTGTCTGCTGCGGTGTTTGGTTGGAATTGTCCAGCCAAAAGCCGATCCGTGGTGTTGTCTGCATTTTACTAAATACAAATTCAATGTATACAGAAAGAAATATATAAGGAGTGGGAGGGATTCCGCCGTAGTCGGCATTGTAGGAAAATCCAAAAGTTTAGATTTTCTCAAAATGCTTATCTTTTGGTCTTTGGTTCGGAATAGTGTAGTGCTGGCGGTCTATCTATTGTTTTCGGTTGCTTGCTTCTTTACCGTACATGAGCATTCTTTTTCCGTTTCAAGAATACTTCCTTGTTCAATATGTTCTTCAACAAAGGCCTTAATATCATTTCGCCGCTTTTGTTGTGGTTGAAAATCAAATCCCTGTCGGTGCATTTCATCCACAAACTTCTTTCCATTGGCATCAGCGATATCTTTTACTTCGTCGTTATTAGCAATTCCTACAAAGTTCTTACTTCCCCAAAATACCGTTGGGAAACGACTTCCTTCTTCCTCAGCCATTGAAATAACCTCAAGGGAACGTTTTGGTTGGCCGTACTTTTCTTGAAGCATTTGGACCGCCGTTAGTGAAGCAACTACCCCAAACTGGCCATCCAATTTACCACCGTTTACGACAGTGTCAATGTGAGACCCCGTCATAATTGTTTCTTCCGGTAACTCGCTACCTTCGATCCGGCCAAAAAGATTCCCAACTTCATCAAAAGCTGCTTTCATTCCGATATTTTTCATCTGGTCTTGTACATAATGTTGTGCCGATAACCAACTATCAGAATAAAGTAACCGTGTTAAACCTCCAGTAGGATCACTCCCAATCGAAGACAACTTTTGCAGTCGTTCCTTTACAGTTTGTTCAACTTCCACGATACTAACCTCCTAACCTTGCCTTCAAAGAAGATTTCTTTAAAAGCATATGCGTTATCGCTTTAGTATGTCTTAATTGTATGCGCTTCCAACGGGTTGTTCATTGGCCGTTAATGCTAAATCAATTAATGATTTTGTGCAGTCCTGATAGTTTCTATCACAATAAAAAATGCCGATGGCTATTATACCTTCGACATATTTATCCAATAAATTCTATCTAGTTTTTAATATTCAATCCGTAAATTTTAAAAATATCTCTTAAATTAAAACGAGGTAATGTCTTACGAAGTCCACGTTCCAAAAAAATTTTTTCATCTTGAACTCGCGTATTGCCTATTACTAATGTTCCATTTTTATAATGTGGCAAATCATTTAAAATTCCGAAAGTTAATAATACTTTATCATCATCAAAGTATCCCCTCACCAAAATATTATGGACTCTTTGATCCATCATCAACTCACTAAATCTATCAGCAAATTTTTCTGGTGTCATTTTTTCAATAATCTCAGCCATATACCTAAGCACCTCACTTAATCGTATATGATACTTCATCGGCGATATCACAGATTTCAGCTATCTTAGAAATCAAGGCTAAAATCACATTAGCTGAGAAGTCGGTTTCAATACTGGTTCCATTATCCAATATTTCTGGCGACCGTTGACTAGCAAACAGCATCTTATTCAAAGAACTGTCACCTTTAATCTTCTCATAGTTACGACTATCTAATCGCCAAATATACTCCATGAAACTAATCAACATCTTACGCCAAGAGTCTAACGGAATATCTTCATCGTTAATGGTTAATCTAGTTGGCTTTTTACCAGTAATATCAATCGATTCCGTGATTGCATGTTCGCCAGTCATACTTTCAACTTGAAGTGTATCAACTGGTTTCGGGAAGATTGCAATCAATTCTTGGGTAAGCTGTTCCGTCCGTTTAACAATGCTATCCTTATTCCAAACTGAATAATCAGTGGCAATTTCTCTGGTTAGGCTGACATTGGATGTTTGATAAACCTCTCGTTTCTCACTGAATACCTTATTTCCCATTTCCTGATTATATTTAGTTAACGTTAGGTTCCCAATTACCCCACCTAATTCTTCATTAATCCGGTTAGCATTAGGGAGTTCAATTCGCCAGTCATTGTTTAGCCGTTGTGGCATAATGTGTTCAACCTGAGCATCATCAAAGTCGATGGTTTCCTTAGTCCGCGATTCTTCTAGAACCACTAATGCCAATTTAGCTAGATTATTTCGTAGACTGTACAAGTTAACATTCATCAAGCTGTCTGCAAATTTTTTATCATCCGGGAAGGAAGTATTCAGTAATGAAACTAACCTTGCCCGATAATCGCCAGCTGCCTTTGTCTTATCACATAAGGCAATTACCATACGATTTAACCCATTAGTAGGGAGTTGACATGCCTTCAGTCGGAAAAGATAGCTTTCCATGATCCGAGCAACTTCAACCACATCATCCTGACTAACTTCACCCGTTGAAGCCATCTCCAGCATCATGAAAAAGTAAGGATAAACCACTCGACTGTCCATGGCATTAATATGACGCAAAATTGAATTTAACTCCTGAATTCCGGTCTCAGCATGGATCAATTGATCATAAAAAATGGCAAACCGATACAGATCAGCTAGGGCTTCTTCAGAGTCCAACCCCTGTCCATAGTAAAACTCTTTATAAAGCGGGTAGATTTTAGCTTTATTAATCATCTTGTGCATCTTCATCGTTAAGTAAAATCTGATGAAATCTGCAAAGGTATTGGTTGTGAAAATTCTCTCCATTTTAACCCAGTATTCTTGGTATAGGCGAGATTGTTTATCTGAATCTAGCTTCATTAATAGAAAGTTACGCACCAAGTCGGATGCAGACAAGGATACCCCTGTCGAGTTCAAACTTTCAAAAATCACCTGCGGATTCTCATCTTGCACATCATTGGTCAGCTCTATATAAACCATATTGAAATGGTTCAAGGCCTCATAGAGTTCCGTACTTGAGAATTCGGATTGTTGGATCCGCTTTTTGAAATATTGATAGTTTTTGACTACCTTAGAAGGATCATTATACTGATCGAGTCGGTCATTCATCACGGCCTCAAAGGCTTCCATATCATGAGCAACGGGTTTCAACTTGAGATGATTATTTTCTTCCAGATATTTATTGGTCAAATACTGCTCTTGAATCTCTGCCCGCACTTGGTCATTTACATCAGCTAAGGACTTCAAAAGAAGCATTAAACTCATTAACCGTTGTTGACCATCAATGATTCGGTAAATATGACTCAGCTTCCGACCCGTTTCAGCAACATAGACAATTGCCCCAATAAAATGATCTTGATCATCCTCAACGGCAATGGTCAGATCCTTAAACAGCTGGCTACATTGCTGCTCATCCCATTCGTAGTTTCGTTGAAAAACAGGAATTTCAAAGATGGTCTTTCCATTTTCAAGGAAGTCAAACAAATGAATACTGTCTGCTTTCACCTTATTTCTCACCTCCAAATTCTTTTTGAATTACCTCTTCTAGCGTTCCATTCTTCGCATATTCGGCAGCATCAATTTGCTTGAAATGTTTACCAAGTACTGAATTCTTTAAGCTTTCGTCAAAACCAAAAATATAATTAGTTGCAATCAAGTAAATGATACGAGTTGGAGCCAGACCATAAACTTGATGCTTCATAATATGCTCGATACGTTCCTGGTCATCCGGGAATAATTCCTTCATCTTCTCGTTTTGGAAGAGGCGCTTGACGATTTCTGTAATGTAGAGTCCAGACTTCATGTAAAGGTCCGCAAAAGTCTTATTAGGATCAGCAAAAATTCCTGGGTTATTAGCTTCTAAATCATCGACCATGTGCTTAACTACCGCTTTTGGTGTATAAATCTGATTGGTCTTTTGCGGCGGAATATAATCAAAAATATCTTCATCGTTATCTTCATTAAAGTAGTCGCTTAGCTTTTCCTTTAATTGCAAGAATTGTTGAATGGAATCGTTGAAGACTACTTCATCAAAGAGGTGCCCATCAAAGTGCTTCTTCTCACCACTAGCTTCGTCAACATAGTCGCCACCATCACGAAGGAAACGGAATTGATCTTCACTAATCCCTGTTACTTCTTTAAAGACATCGTCTTCCGTGTAATCATCAAAGTTCTGCAAGGTTAAGTTTTCATCACCATAAGCCATAATGAAGCTTGGAATGGTCCGTGAAAAGCCACGTAAGTGAGCCCGCGCATCCTCTTCGACATTCTTCATCTTTTGCTCTTCTTGATGCTTTTCCACTCGTTCGATTACATTAGCAGGCGTATCAGCAACAGTCTTTTGAACTTGCTGGCGAGCTTTCTCAGTAAACTCTTGTAAGATAGCTTCCGACCTTGCTTCATATTCCTGATCTGCCTCATGCAGTTCATCTTCGCTCCGTGCAGCCGCTTGTTTCTGCTTGTAGTCAACTTCAGCTAACTTCTTCTTATTATTTAGTTCGTCAGCAAGTTGATGGAAGGCTTGCTCGGTATCCTTTTCTACTTGCTTTTGATAACGTTTAGCTTCAGACTTGCTCAAACCATAATCGTCACTAACCCGATTAACGACTTCTTTACCAACAGAATCATTCAACTGCTTAGCAATCTCCTTAGCTGCAGACTTAAAATCTGTTTGATCTGTATTAGTAACGGCATCAGCAACCTGCTGTCCCATATCACTATAAACCTTATCGCCAAAAAGATCCTTAGACTTGCCAATCACACGTTCCTTAGGAATCTCAACTTCGCCTTGATCATTAACAGCAACGTCTTCTGCACCTTCAATTGCTGACTGACTCTTTTTGCTTTTTTCTTCCTTAGCAGTCACTAAGCCATCCAGAATCTCACGCACTTCAGTTGGAGCACTAAAGATTCGGCTGATATTAGTAAAGAGGAAGTTACTCATGAAACCACGCTTAACAACTTCTTGAGACTTTAGATGGCGTGGAATTGACATAACTTGTTTGGCATCTAATTCCACCATCTTACCATCTTCATCTTCACCAATTACCGGGAAGAAATTCAATAATTGCCGAATGTTGGCCTCATGCTCTTCTGCAGTGCCCTTACCATTAGCCGTCTTTTCTAGTAAATTGTTGGCAAATTCATCAAAAATAGTCAAGGTTCTAGTTGGGTCAAAGTCGAAAACATAAGCATTTTGCTTTTGAACCAGCTCACCATCTCGATCGAAAATATAAGGATTTTGCGCCCGGAAAGCTGCCTGCATGTATTCCGAAGGACTCTTCATGCTGGAAAGCATTAGTACCCCTGACCAAGGCTTGATAGTCACCCCAGTTGTTAGTTGCCCCACACTGAGCGTAATCGTCTTGCCGTGAGTTGCAATCGCACGCTGGACCTTATCAAAGGACTTTTCATTAGCCTGTTCCAACTGATCTTCATTCAACTGATCATCATCGAGCTTGCCATCGCCGGCAGCTAAGACAATTTCATATTCACCAAAAACATCGTGATCCTTTAGCTTTTTAGCTAGGGCCTTGGCACTATCGACCCGATTTAACAGCCAGAAAGTATGCGCCAGCTCTTGTCGTAACTCTGGTGTTGAGAAGGGATACTTCTCTTGCTTGGTCAGAGCATCCAAGAAACGGTCGACGGCTTCATCGTAAACAAATTTACCATTTTCCTTTGTTTTGAAGAACTCGTTAAGATCAAAGGCTGGGTCGACCTGATCACCATCATCAAGTTTAACCTTGCCCTTTAACTCGTCAGCCATCATTGCTGATACCTGGTAGGTGTACATGTTCAATTTGGGCATCACTTCGTAAGGATTGCTACTACCTTCTTGATTTTCATCCCAGTCAAGTTTGGCTTGTTGTTCATCCGCATATGACCAGTTATAGATTTGGTCTGAAGCAAACTTACCCTTCGCCAAAGCTTTAAATGGTGTTCCAGTCAAATGTAAGGTGTACTTGCGCTTAATCTTATCGAAAGCTTTATCGGTCTTGTAGGTATCTACTCCTTCATGAGCCTCGTCGATTACCAGCAAATCCCAGTTCAGTTCACTAATCCACTTCAATTTGTCGTAATTCCCGCCAAAGTAGACAGAACCTTTTAGCCCTTGCAAACTCTCAAAGGCAATTTGTCCATACTCTTTACCATCCGAGATTGTGTTGATAAATTCATCCCTGGAAAGAACCGGACGATTCTTCAGGGCATCCGTTTCACTCACAAACTTGAAGTTAGTCTGCCAAGCAATAAACTTATCAAAATCATCAAACCAAGAATTGGCAATGCTTGGTCGATTAGTTACCACCAAGATATTTTGCATGTTCATCTGCCGAACTAAATCGTAAGTAGTTAATGTCTTCCCAAAGCGAGGCTTCGCATTCCACAAGAACTCACTGTCTTCGCCATGTTTAAGGAAGTAGCTTACCGTTTGGTCTACAGCTTGTTGCTGTTCCTTGCGCAATTCATACTGAGTACCATCTGTTCCCTGGATATCACTAAAATCGCGTTCAGTAAACTTGTAGAAATACTGATGTGAAGTATCGCCATCAACGTGAAACCACTCGGTTTTCGGCTTACGTTCAATATGGCGCTTACTGGTTAAGTAATCGTGGAAATCATGATCAGTAAAAGTCTCATCTGAGCCATCTTGGTAACGAGCATTACCTTTCCAGAGAATTTCAGCCTTTACATCCGCCGTATGGGTTTGTTGCTTAATTCGATCTTCTACTGATTGGCGGTCTGTATAGCCGATCTTAGTCCACCCTCGATGAGAAATATCATTAGGCGTGGTATAGGCATAAATCATTGGGATGATCTTTTTGAATGATTTAATTGTTGGTGCATTCATGCTAGTTCATCTCCTTTACGTGGGTTTCAATAAAGTCAATCTCCTCTGGAGAAAGGTTGTACTTCTTGTATAGTTGCTGATCGATTTCAGCGATGGATTTAGTCCAGTCGATGTCGGAGTTGGATGTGAAATCTTGGATAGGAACATACGCCCACTTATCCCTTGGATTATCTTGAGTTATTTTCAAAATCCCCAGCATCGCTCTTGCGAATTTTGTCTTAACATATTTAAGACATCCTTCTGCTTCAGTAACGGTGTCAAATGAACCAATAGATAGAAAGGTTTCAGTTGCCCCGACAAGGGGTTCCCCGACAAGGGGTGTACTTAACACTTCCCCTATCGCTCCGCTACCATTGGCTTTCGGAATAAACACTTTATATTTTCTAAATGAATCCGGACCATCAACGTATTCTTCTCTACACCATTCATATACACGTTTTCCCTTTAAAAGACCTAAGAATTTTACGTATCCATCTTCTTTGTAGTGTTTCTCCGAATAAAAAATCAAATTTGAAAGTTTATTGAATGCTCCGGCTCCAATGTCTTTCTTATGTCCTTTTGATTGAATATCAACAAGTTCTGGATACTCCTCAAGTGCCTTATCTGCTAACTTATAAACACCACGTCCCGAAATTATAGTATTCAAGAATGTAGTAGTCTTTGTAGTGACCTTTTTCATAGCAGTCCTTAATGGCAAATATGGAGTGAACACTCCAATCGGTTCAAATTCCTTTTTGTTATCCCAATAAGTTACTGTAACCCCACCCTTTATATCTGTATTCTCAAACACAGAACTGCTATTTTGTTCAAAATACAGAACCTTAAGGTGTTTATTTTCGAGCATACGCTTGTTCCAATCTTTAGGCGTGCTCCCTGCATTAAATAAAAACCTTCCCGGGTGAATCATCTCCACAATGTTTCCAACTTTATATGCCTCATCTAAAAATTTGTGGTAAATAGGTGGCGCATATCCCTTATTATCACCAATCGTTTCATCCTGATACGGTGGATTCCCAATCACCACATCAAACTTAAATTTTTTATCCTCTCCACTCATTATCCTCGTTCCTCCTTGTAGACTTTCAACACATCACACAACGCATATTCTTTTTCAGCTTCTGTCTCTAACTCACCAAACAAACTAAGTTGTCCCTCTGCAGCCCCCATATCAGTAACATCACTATTATTAAATAATGATTTATAGGTAAAGGTCTCCCGTTGAACCTTTCCATCAACTGGCCACCAATGGCTAAACTCAATCAATTGGCCATCATTTGTAGTGTACTCAAGCGTATTTCCCTGAACTATATTAGTCGTAATTACAAACTTAGCTGCCTTATAGAACTCGGTCTTTACACTCAGTTGCTTTTGCATTTTTGCTTGGTAATGGTTAATTACCACTTCTAGCATTGCATCCCTTGCCTTAAGTAAATTATCTTGCAAAAGTTCAATGCCGTAGATACTCATCAACGCCCAAATTGCTTGCTTGGTCCAGTTAGCCTTACTAACCTGTTGGCCAAGATAAGTTAACCGTTGATGCAAAATTTCAACCAAGAATGCACCCTCGCCAGCACTGGGTTCTAAAAATGTTGCATGAATATCTTTAATCTTCTCCTGAATAGCCGGTTCAGATAGCATTTTTTGCACCATCCATTTTGGGGTAAAGACTTCACCATGATTTTGGACTCGTTCTTTTGATTTAATTAATTCTGTGGATTCGGCTGTTTCTTGTAACTCATATTGTTTTGCTTCTACTGTGAATTCTTGCCCATCAAATAATGAGATTTCATTTTCTTCTGCTATGAGAATTCACCCCTTACTTATTTCTTTTCTACTTCACAAATGTCACTGATATCGCAATCAAGGGCGATACAGATTTTCAATAATACTTCGGTCGTAATATTACCATTACGACCTAATTTAGCAATTGAAGCAGCACTAACCCCACTAGCTTCTTGCAGTTCTTTTTTCTTCATGCCACGGTCAATTAATAGCTTCCATAACTTGTTATAGCTAATTTGCTGATCAATCTTTTTCATTCCAGGATCTCCCAAATAGTTCTTTGCCACCACGCTCAAGCCTTAAAATAGTATTTTCGTTTACTTTTTCTCGAATCGAATCACTATACTGTTCAAGCTTGTCTAGCGCTATAAAAATCTGTTTATCATTCTCTTCAAGATACATCTCAATAATTTTTTCTACTCGTGGAATTTCGATATCAGAAAAAATAATTGTGTCATGAACAATAATCGGTAACTCTGTTAACTTTAGACATGCTTCATCAAATAAAATTAACCCTTTATAGGAAGCACCAGTTCCGTGATCATTAGGAGTTTCAAACACGTATTTCTTACTGCTTTCAATTTCAATTCTTGGAGCTATATACCTAGAAGAGCCACAAATCACTTCATTAAGTTCCGCCATTTTATCATTCAATAAATTCTGAACTTGAATAGACTGTTCCTTAGTTATACGTTCTAGCGCATCTCCTTGATCCTTTTTATCTTCTTTCAGTTGGATCTCTTCTAAATAATTCTCATTAGATTTCTTCAATACATCAATCTGTTGCCTTAATTCAGAGTACTGCTTAAAAATTTCGTCGGTAATGCTCGTTATTTGGCCACCCTTCGCATCGTTAATCTTCTCTTTTAATACTTTGATTTGACTTTGTAAATCGAAAATTCTATCTTGCAGCTGTCTCTCTGTATTATCGAATTCAACTTTTAAGTTCTTGTATAGTTGCCTATGAAAAGCTTCCACCATTTGCACTTTTTTCAAATCAACCTCTGGGAAAAATTCCTTTAGCTCTTGATAATCTCTTTGGAAGCGTACTGGCCCTATATTTCTATTTTCTTGAACAAGTTCTAATCTCTTTTGATTATGATTTCTTTGGTTAACCAATACTTTGAGTTCTGAATAAAATCTTTTCAACTCAGCAGCTTGAACTTCATCCAATGTTGGCAGATCTTGTTGTGTTCTTTCTTTCAAGCTCTCAATTTCTGTGTACAACTGATCAATTTCTCGTTGCTTTCTATCATACTCAGACTTATTTTTTGTAATTGGCATAAATTTATATTTACCACTAGTTTTAAATGCCTTGTACTTTTTTTCAGCTTCTTTTGCGTACTTGCTACGTTCTTCTATCGGACCATACTTGTTAAATATCTTGAGAAGTTTGGAAATTTGCTGCTCCATTTTTTCTTTTGAGTTTGCCTGAAGTGGATGTGTTTGATCATTTGTATCCCTACCTGCTACGCGAATAAATGAAGATACCGTATTTCTAAAACTCGTTTCTCGAATACTGTATTTGTCCGCCAAAAATTCACAGTACTTATCTATAGTCAACTCAGCATCTTTTGATAATGGTAGATATTTAGAATTACACCGTATGACTGTATTAAAATCACCAGTTGAGCGTTTAAAATAAAAATTTTCTCCATTAAACTCGAACTGAAACTTAATAGTGTGTTCGCCAACTTCACTTTGGACATCGGTATCTTTTTTGGCGTAATCACTCCCACCGAAGACAAAATCTAAGATCATCAAAAAAGTAGATTTGCCAATTGAATTTGTACCCAAATCTCTACCTAAAACAACATTTAATCCCTTATGAAATATCAAAGGAGGGCGAGCCTTACCATTTTCAATAAATTCATCACAACTAATCTCTTTAAGCACGTACCAGCACCCCTTCATCATTAACAGAAATTTTATTGAGCATATATAGTAAATCCAGTGTCTCCAAGAATTCACCGACATCCTCAAACTGGTTATTAACAGACTTCAACAACTCTTCTGGTTTCATTGGTCTAGCATCCAGCTTTTTCAAAATCACTAACATCTTATATAGAGAACTTTCCCTAAAAGATGTCACTTTACTTGGCATTTTCAACTTCAAACACCTCACAGTTTGCAACAAAAAATGCAACAACAATTCTAGCGGCCTCATAATATCTATCCGTAAGCTTTTCTTTTTCAAGGATAAAATCAGTAAGTACTTTGAATATTTTTTCTCGACCATAACCCATTCCCTTAAATCTTAGATATGCCGTCTTTATTTGCATGGCTAAGATTTCAAACATGAATGTTCCATTTTCGAGTTGCGAAAATCGCTCCCTAATCCAGTTATAGTACATTGAAACATAGGCTTTAATCGTAAATTGCAAAACCACATTATCCGGAATCTTATCATCAATTTTTTTAGCGTCATAAGCCAGATCAATTGCTGATGAATCAATCTCAATATTTGTTAACCCCTCAATAACAGTTACAAGCTGGTTCTCTAACTGCATATCTTGCAATGCTTGTTCAATCGTATTCTTACTTATCATTTCTGCCTGTACTTCAACTAATCGTTTAAAAGTATTTATATCTGGATTTTGGAGATACTTATTAGCACAAGAAACACATAATGGAATTTGACTACCTATTGCATCCGATTCATCGGGTGCCTTTTTTATTTTCTCAAAGCTTTCTTTTTCAATTCGGCTCAAGTTCTCAGGAAAGATATAAACAATATTGTAATTATCAATGAATTTCCCAGAAACATTGGGAAGCAACGAATCTCCGCACAATGGGCATTTCAGATCATAGTACCTTATTAGGGCCTCCTTTTCCCTAATTTGATTGATATCTACCATATCACTAGGTAGCACCTCATCACTACCATCCGAAAGTTTTTCAAAAAAGCAGCACATTAATCTATAGCAAAATGTTGCTAATTTGGATTCGTTAACTTCAAATCCATTATTGACCAATGCATTGTAAATTGCTTCTCGTGCTTGTGGCGTCGTATATCTAATCGAATCTTTGAAGTTTTCTCCAGTTCCCCAGCTGTTTAAAAATCTAGTTGCTGTTCTTTTAGGAATTTTTCTCTTCCCATTGCAATACTTAGCAACTGTACTTGATTCAACCTTACGTAGCGGATTTAAACTGCCGTCTTCATCCAAAGTATCCTCAATATCCGTTTGAGGTTCTCTTAATAAGTCATCCCCAACTCTGCACAAAAAACTGGTTGGCGAAATTTCTTCAGAGTTAGCCAAATACTTATATAGCAATTGAAAGAAATCACTAAATTTCATTCAAAACACACTCTTTTCAGTTCGGGCAAAATTTGTCCTAACTTGTCCGGCAATGCCCGACTTAACAAACGCCCAGTTTATATACTTTAGTCATGAATTAATAATTCTACACAGTTTAAATTATAAATGTGCTGGGGCAGATGCTCAATATTAAATTTATGCGTTCGCACATTTTTTTATCTGTTCGGCATGAGATAAATGATCAATATCTGTTACTAGCATGCCACCTAAATTAAATACCATCCTGTAACAAAGCCACTAGTAAGGCGCTGTTGCAGTACCCAAGCGATTCAATCGTTTAGGTCTGTTTAACACGCTCTTCTAGTGGCTTTTTACGTACCTTCAATTCCTTCGCTTGGGTGATCCAAGTTAGGAGGAATTTTTATGTTGTTTTTCAAGAAAACTGACTATGAAGTAGTTGCTGAACAAGATGGCGAATTTACTGTTCGTATTAAAGGAAAGGCTGGTCAAGCCATTACTGTTGATGAAGCAGTTGGTGAAGTCATTCTTGACCTCGATAATGACCAATATAACTCCGACCACAGATTTTATCGTCATCAAGACGTGTTCTTTCAAGAAAAATCGGATGATGTTGAAATTGACTCGTTCGACAGTATAGCTGACCGTTCATCAATTGAAGCTACTTCTACTTACGGCCAAGAACCACTTCTTGATCAGTTAATTGAACAAGAAGATGCTGCAGAACATGCGCGATTAGTCGCCTTGCTGCCAGAAGCATTGGCTACCTTAACAGATAAGCAGCACTATGTCATAGAGCACTTTTTCCTTATGGGCGAAAAGCAAAACGTCATCGCTAAACAAATGCAAGTTTCACCGATGATGGTTCATAAGCATTTAGAAGCCGCCAAAAAGAAGCTGCGGACATTCTACGAAACTGAAGCAGAAAAATAATTGAAACTTTTCGCTCCAAGGAGGTTTATTTTCCTCCTTATTCTGGCAAATGAATGTGAGGTTATTAAACCCACCAAATTAAACAGAAAGGAAAGGTGACCATTATGGTAGAGCACCAACTTACGATTTCAGTTGCAGGTAATCCTCGCTCCAAGGGTGTGGTTAGTTTTAAGCAATTGACGATCTGGGAACGCATTCTTCGCTACCTATTAGGAAGCAAAAGCCAAATCATGGTGATTGCTCCAGGGCAAAGTGTAAAACAAATTCGCATTAAGGAGGCGAATACTCATGAGCAAGACTAAAAATTTCGTTGAAACACTTCGTGAACTTCGCGAAGCATGCAGTCAATTAAATGAAGCAATTGCCGATTTGAATGTCACACTGGAAAAAATCAATGCTGAAGAAAATGGACCAGAAGTTGAAATGCCAAAGCGTGACGTCCAAGCCGATAAAGAATTGATTCGCCAAAAACTCGCCGAAAAAGCTGCTGCTGGTAAAACTAAGGAAGTGCGGGAACTTCTTCATCAATTCAAGGCTGAAAAGCTATCGGATGTTGATCCAAAAGACTATGAAGAACTTTATTACAGCATCGAGGCGCTAGATTATGACGAGTCCAACTAAACATACCCTTTTATCAGCTTCAAGTGCCCACCGCTGGCTCAGTGCACCGCCCCTGCCACGGCTTGAACAATACTTCCCGCAATCTACTTCAACTGCTGCTGAAGAAGGAACAGCTGCCCATGCTTTAGCCGAATACAAAGTTCACCGGGCTTTAGGAGATCTGAAGTTTCCACGGCCTTCTTCTGACTATCAGTGCGACGAAATGGAGCTGCTAACCGACGATTATTCTTCCTATATTATGGAACAATATGTCAAAGCGAAGAAGTTTGCTAAGGATCCTTTGATCAAGGTCGAATTGAAACTGGACTTTTCACAGTATGTCCCAGAAGGATTTGGGACGGGTGACTGCGTCATTGTCAGCGATCACTTACTGCACATTATTGATTTCAAGTACGGCAAGGGCGTAAAGGTAGTTGCTCGTAATAATCCGCAAATGAAGCTCTATGCGCTTGGGGCCTTAGCGATGTTTGGCAATCTCTACAACATTGACGAAGTAGAAACCACCATCTTCCAGCCCCGCATGAGCAACATCAGTACCTGGACTATTCCGGTCAAAGAGCTGATGCACTGGGCTAATACTGAACTAAAGGAAAAAGCCGAGCTTGCTTTCATGGGCAAAGGCAGTGTCAGGTATGGGCCTTGGTGTCAGTTTTCAACTTGCAATGCCGTTTTGCGAGCCCGCTACGATTATCATCACAAGCTCGAACGCTTTCAGCTAGCTTCGCCTCACCTTTTAACCGATGCGGAAGTCACTGAAGTACTTGAACACATTGATGATCTCAACCGCTGGGCTCATGAAGTCAAGGCTTATGCGGCTGACTTAGCTATCAACCACGGCAAAACTTGGCCAGGCTTTAAGCTAGTCGAAGGACGCTCCATCCGCCATTACCGAGATGAAGACCTGATTGCAGAAAAATTGCAGGCAGCCGGCTATACCGACATCTACCAAAAGAAATTACTACCCATTACTAAATTAGAAAAACAGCTGGGCAAGCAAAAGTTTGATGAACTTGTGGGTGATCAAGTCTACAAGCCATCCGGAAAGCCAACCCTGGTGGCTGATGACGACCCACGACCAAACATTGCTAAGTCAAAACCAGCTGATGAATTTAAGGAGGAACAATAATATGTCTCAAAATACTAAAGTCGTTACCGGAATCAACACTCGTCTTTCTTACGCTAACATCTGGGAACCAAAATCCATCAATGGTGGCAAGGAGAAGTATTCAGTTAGCCTAATTATTCCTAAGTCTGACACTAAGACTGTAACTGCTATCGAAAAGGCCATTGATGCCGCCATTGAAGAAGGCATCGGTAAATTTGGTGGCAAGAAGCCTAATAAGGCGGCCTTGAAGTTGCCACTTCGTGATGGGGACCTTGAAAAAGATGATGTCAACTACAAGGATGCTTATTTCATCAATGCAAACTCCATCACCGCTCCACAAATTGTCGACAAGCAAGTTCAACCAATTCTTGACCAAACTGAAGTCTACAGTGGCTGCTACGCACGGGTCTCAATCAGCTTTTACGCTTTCAACACGAATGGTAATCGCGGGGTAGCTTGTGGTCTGGGCAATATTCAAAAGATCCGTGATGGTGAACCTTTAGGCGGCCATAGCAGTGCTAGTGATGACTTCACTGCGATTGGCGAGCAAAATGAACCCGACTTTTTAGCCTAACAATTTTAAAGAGTAGCCTCTGTGCTGCTCTTTTTTGAAAGGATGATTTTATGCATCAAATCTCGATTGATATTGAAACCTACTCTAGTGTCAACTTAGCCAAAAGTGGCGCATATCCTTACGCCGCCAGCAGTGATTTTGAACTTTTGCTGTTTGGCTACGCGGTTGATTTTGGCCCAGTAAAAGTGATTGACCTAACCCAAGGTGAACAAATTCCAATCGAAATCTACCAAGCCCTCGATGATCCTACGATTATCAAATCCGCCTTCAATGCTCAGTTTGAACGCGTCTGTCTCTCCCGCTTTGTTGGTCATCAATTGAACCCGCAAGGCTGGCACTGCTCCAGGGTCTGGGCTGCAACTTTAGGTTTGCCCCTTTCGCTTAAAGATGTCGGCACAGTCTTGGGCCTAGACAAACAGAAAATCACGGCCGGCAAGGAATTAGTGAAATACTTCTGCACTCCTTGCATGCCAACTAAAACTAACCAAGGTCGCACCCGGAATTTTCCCTACCATGCTCCAGATAAGTGGCAACTATTCAAGGAATATAACCAGCGTGACGTGGAAGTTGAAATGGCCATCTCACAAAAACTCAGTTCTTATCCAGTCCCCCAATCAGAATGGGATCTCTACTGGATGGACCAACGAATCAACGACCGCGGGATTTTAATTGATCAAGAGCTAGTCGATAATGCCATCAAGTGTGACCAAACTTTCCGCCAGCAATACTTTGCTAAATCACAAAAGATCACTGGCCTTGATAATCCTAACTCGCCCCTCCAGCTAAAGACTTGGCTAAATGAGCAAGGCGTTCAAGTCGACTCACTTGCCAAAGCTGCTGTTGCCGACTTAGTTAAGACTAGCAGCGGCCAAATTAAAAAGGTGCTTACTCTGCGCCAGCTTCTGGCTAAATCCAGCATCAAGAAATACCAGGCCATGCAAAATGCCATCAGCAACGACCACCGCGTCCATGGCTTACTGCAATTTTATGGAGCTACCCGCACTGGTCGTTGGGCTGGACGGTTGGTTCAAGTGCAAAACTTGCCCCGCAACTCCCTACCAGAATTGCAAGCTGTTCGTGATTTAGTTAAGCAAGGCAATTTTGAAACACTCGAACTACTTTATGAGTCTGTTCTCGATGTGCTGTCCCAACTCATCCGGACGGCTTTTATCCCTAAGGCTGGCTATTCATTTTACGTAGCTGACTTCTCAGCCGTCGAAGCGCGTGTGATTGCCTGGCTGTCTGGCGAAACATGGCGTCAAGAGGCCTTTGCCCAAAATAAAGACATCTACTGCGAATCTGCCAGTCAGATGTTTGGCGTGCCAGTTGTCAAACACGGCATCAATGGTGAACTGCGCCAAAAAGGCAAGATTGCGGAGCTCGCTCTTGGTTATGGTGGATCAGTTGGCGCTCTAAAGGCCATGGGAGCAACCAAGATGGGATTAACCGAAGACGAACTACCACCCTTAGTTACCATGTGGCGAGAGGCTAGTCCCAACATTGTGCAATTTTGGTGGGATGTCGATCAAGCGGCTAAAAACTGCATCCGTACTCACCTTCATACAAATACGCACGGAATGAACTTCAGCTACCAGGGCAACTGCCTTTTTATTCAGCTGCGCTCTGGTCGCAGGCTCTGTTATCCCCAGCCTAAGATTGGCCTTAACCGTTTTGGCAGTGAATCAATTACCTTCATGGGAATTAACACGGTCAAGAAGTGGGGCCGAATTGAAACTTACGGTGCTAAGCTGGTCGAAAATATCGTTCAAGCAACTAGTCGCGATTTACTAGCTTGGGCTATGTTTCGTTTGGAAAAAGCCGGCTACCCATCTGTCATGCATATCCACGATGAAACGGTAATTGAAGCCCCAAAAGGAAAGTCTCTCGATGAAATTATTGCCGTCGTGACTGAAACGCCAAGCTGGGCTAAAGGCTTAATTTTAAATGCGGCTGGCTTTGTTGGTGATTTTTATCAAAAAGATTAAATCAAATAGGTTTATTTTTCGCTCTCTTCTGGCTATTAGATGAGGGCGTTTTTTCTTGCCCCCAAATAGTAATTTTAGAAAGGATCTGAAACAAATGTCAGAAGAAATTCTTCAAGCTCCAGAAGCTATCAAAAAGCTGCGCATAGGGCGACCTAACCCAAATTACCGCCCATTAATTTTTGTGGCTGCACCTTTTAGCGAAGTAGTCAAAGGTGATAGAGAGGTTCTAACTCAAGTGCGGGATTATTGCCGTTATATCCACGAAGTTGGCGGGATTCCAATTTGCCCTCAGCTCTACTTCCCCCAGTTTGTTAACCTCCATCACTACCATGATTTTCAAGTGATGAACTTTCTTTGCTTAGTGCTATTAGCTAAGTGCGAAGAAGTCTGGTCTTTTGGCGTGCCGACTCGTGACATGAAGTTCTTCATCAAGAAGGCTTTTGCTAAAGATATCCCCGTTCGCTATTTCAATGAAGATATGGAGGCTTGGTAAAAATGAAGTTCACTCTTTCAGTTGCAACAGTTAGCGGCATTGCCAGCAACACCCATTATCAAAGTGTCCAAGAAATTAATTCTGCTTCAGATTTGCAAACGGCAGTTAAAAATGACCATGTTTGCGGGCTTTTTAAAAATGGACAACGCTCGCTAGCTAATTTTCTTCAAGCTGACTGCTTGGTAATGGATTGTGATAATGACCACACCGAAGACCCAGGTGGCTGGATTAAACCCAGCGATCTATCAAATTACTTTGAAGACGTGGCTTACGCGATTACCTTTTCCCGTAACCACATGAAGGAAAAACATGGCAAAGCGGCTCGGCCAAAGTTTCACGTGTATTTTCCAATCCACCCCATCAAAGATGCCAAAACTTATGCCGAGCTCAAGCATGAGATCCAGCGCTATTTTCCTTATTTTGATGCTAATGCTTTAGATGCGGCTCGGTTTGTTTTTGGCACGCCTGCTACTAAAGTTGATTTGCATGAAGGCAGCTTAACGGTAGATCAGTTCATGATGAGCAAACGTTTCTTTGATCAAGCAGCTAACCAAATACCAGAAGGCAAGCGCAATGCCACCCTTTCTCATTTTGCTGGCCGAGTCATTATGCGGCTAGGTGCAACTGACCAGGCCTACCAAGCCTTTCTTGATCAAGCCGATAAGTGTGATCCACCATTACCTGATCAGGAACTCAACGCAATCTGGCACAGCGCTTTGAAGTTTGGCAAGAAGATGGCCGCCCGGCCTGGCTATGTGCCACCAGCTGAGTACAATCAGCCCGATGATACTCTACAACCCAGTGATTACTCTGATACCGGCGAAACTTACGTCTTTGTTGATAACTGTAAGCAGCGAGTTTGTTACACCAGCCAATCGGGCTTCATGTGGTTTGATGGCAAGATTTGGCAGGAGTCAGAACCCTTAGCGTTAGGTGAAGTTCAACGCTTCACTGACAGGCAATTAAATGATGCTCAAATTCGCATTGAGCAAGCAAAGAAAGTCATCAATCAAAATGGGGTCAGTTTGCTGGTTAAAAACCTCGGGCGAGCTAAAGCCATTAAAGAATTAAACGATACCCAACTTCAAACCTTAAATGACTATGAGCAAGCTATCCAATACCAAAAGTTCATCTTAAAAGAACGAAGTGTGCGCGGAATTAGTGGTGTATTAATTAACTCCCGGCCACTACTTAATAAAGAATTGAACGAGTTTGACGCGGATCCATTCTTGTTGAATACACCTGTTGGTCCATTCAATCTCAAAAAAGGAATGCGGGGCAAGCAAGATATTACGGCCAGTGAGTTGATTACTAAATCTACAAGTTGCGCTCCTAGTCCTCAAGGAATGGATATCTGGCAAGAAGCCCTGAATACTTTCTTTTGTAATGACCAGGACTTAATTAATTATGTTCAAGAAATTGTCGGTTTAGTTGCCATTGGTCAAGTTTACCTTGAGGCCCTAATTATTGCTTATGGCGATGGTCGCAATGGTAAATCAACCTTTTGGAACACTATCGCTAGCGTTCTTGGCAGCTATACCGGCCATTTATCATCAGATGCTTTGACTGTTGGTGTCCGACGCAATGTTAAGCCTGAAATGGCAGAAGTAAAGGGCAAGCGACTCATTATCTCGGCTGAACTTGAAGAAGGTAAGCGGCTCAACACTTCCACCATCAAGCAGCTCTGTTCAACGGATGAAATCTATGCCGAAAAGAAATATATGAAACCCTTCTCCTTTACACCTAGCCACACGATTGTCCTCTATACCAACTACCTACCCCATGTTGGCGGTAATGATGACGGTATTTGGCGACGTTTAATCGTGATCCCCTTCAAGGCAAAAATCACTGGTCGCTCAGATATTAAAAACTACACAGCCTACTTAACCGAGCAAGCGGGGCCAGCAGTTTTGCAATGGATTATTGAGGGTGCACAGCGCATCATCCAGCAAAATTACCAGTTAAGCACCCCCAAAGTTGTAAAGCAGGCCATTCAAGATTATCACGCTGATAACGACTGGCTGGGACACTTCATTTCTGAAAAATGTGTGGTTGGCCATGATTATACGCAAAAGTCAGGAGAACTCTATCAAAAATACCGTGAATACTGTCAGGGTATTGGAGAATACACTAGAAGCACATCCGACTTTTACACGGCTCTAGAAAATGCCGGCTTTAAACGTCATCGCAAAAATAGCGGGGTCCTGGTTTATGGTTTATGTCTGAAAGCAGAAGACTTCCTCGACTAACACCGACCTGCACTTAATCATCATCAAGAATGCCTTTATATCAGCACTTTAACTTTACTGTGTATGTCGTGTTACTCTCTTCTATAACTTTATATAGAAGGTAAAAAGAGTAAATAAAATATATAGAAAGATAGGAAGATGACCATCACGACCAACACAGCTGGATAAACTTAATTGAAAGGAGATCTTACAAATGCGAGAAAAACAAATTGAAGCAGCCTTTGTTAAAGCCACCAAACAGCGCAGTGGCCTGTGCCTGAAGTTCACTTCACCATCGATGGCCGGAGTACCAGACCGAATTGTGCTCCTGCCACATGGTCTGATGGGCTTTGTCGAAATGAAAGCTCCCGGCAAACGCCCTCGCCCTCTGCAAGTTAACTGCATCAAGCAACTACAAGACTTGGGCTTTAAGGTCTTTGTCTGTGACAACTTAAATCAGATTGGAGGAATCCTGAATGAAATACAAAGCCCATCCTTACCAAGCCTACGCGACTAACTTTATCTTAGAACACCCCATTGCTGCGATTTTACTGGACATGGGTTTAGGCAAAAGCGTCATCACTTTAACCGCCATCAATCAACTCATCCAGCAAGGCCAGGTCCACAAGGTTTTAGTGATTGCACCATTGCGGGTGGCCAAAAGCACCTGGCCTGATGAGATCCAGAAATGGGACCACTTAAAAGGCCTCAGCTACTCAGTTGTAATTGGTTCCCCTGCCCAGCGCAAAGCTGCCCTACTAGCAGATACAGATCTATACATCATCAACCGCGAAAACGTGAAGTGGTTGGTAGAAGATTCTGGTGTTGCCTTTGACTTTGACATGTTAGTCATCGATGAATTATCAAGTTTCAAGTCTTACCAAGCTAAACGCTTTAGGAGCTTAATGAAAGTTCGCCCTCTCGTTAAACGTGTCGTCGGCTTAACTGGTACGCCGTCCAGCAATGGCTTGATGGATTTGTGGGCCGAATTCAAGGTGCTAGACATGGGGCAAAGATTAGGACGATACATCTCTCATTATCGCGAGCGTTACTTTTTGCCAGACAAACGTAATCAATATGTGGTTTGGACCTATAAACCAAAGCCACACGCCGAAGAGGCTATCTATGATCAGATTAATGACATCACCATCTCCATGCGCAGTAAAGATTACTTGCAGATGCCGCTTTTAACCATGAACCAAGTCAAAGTAAAGTTAAGCTCCAGTGAACAAGCAGCCTATGATACTTTGAAAAATCAACTCATCGTAGAGGTCAAGCACCAACAAATCAATGCTTTAAATGCGGCATCGCTGGCCAATAAGCTCTCCCAGATGGCTAACGGCTGCGTCTACGATGAGGACAAACACCAGATTCTTATCCACCAGAGAAAGCTTGATGCCCTGGAAGATTTAATTGAAGGCGCTAATGGCAAGCCAGTCTTGATCGCCTATTGGTTCAAGCATGATTTGGTTCAGATTAAACAGCGCTTCAAGGTTCGTGAAATTAAAACCGCTGCCGACATTAAAGAATGGAATGAGGGTCAGATTCCTATCGGCATCATTCATCCAGCTGCTGCTGGTCACGGTTTAAACTTGCAAGCTGGCGGCTCCACCCTTATCTGGTTTGGCCTGACTTGGAGTCTAGAATTGTACCAGCAAACTAACGCTCGGCTTTGGCGCCAAGGACAAAAGGAGCCGGTTGTCATCCACCACTTAATTACCAGTGGCACGATCGATGAACAAATTATGCAGGCCTTAGCCAGAAAGGATAAGAGCCAGCTGGCCTTGATTGAAGCTGTCAAGGCAGAACTTAATGGAGGTAAGGAGCATGAACAACATTATGTGGAACTACTTGGATAAACGCAATGCGACCATCGCAGCTTTAAAAGACTACAACGATATGCGCTTCATCATTGATGATTATCAAAACCAGCGCAGCCATCTTCAAGATAAGATGTTAGGCATTACTAGCCCACAACCTAAATTAACAACTGGCAGAGCAAGTTTTGGCAATCATCAAGAAGATCATCTGATTGAAGGCCTGACAAAATTAGAACAGGCCAACGAACGCTACCAGGCAGCACTAGCCTACCTAAAGTGGTTTGAACCCGCCTGGCAAGAACTAACTGAAGATGAGCAGTGGTTGCTTGATGTCTGTTACCGAACACCTAACCAATCAGTAAACAAGGGACTATTACTTGTCAGTGACCACTTCTTCATTGCCAAGTCGACTGCTTACAACAAGAAAAATCAAGCCCTCGATCACCTGACGCTTTTGCTTTATGGCAGCCACCACTAAGTCGGTAAAAATCCGAACACTTTTCTTATCGAGCGGTGGTATACTAATAGTGTAAAGTAATAGCTACTCGACTAGCCTAGTGGTTCTAAGCGACCACTGGGCTTTTATTATGCCCGCAGAAAGGAGGCTTGCTTATGCCTTACGCACCAAAGAAACCGTGTCGCTACCCTGGCTGCCCCCAGCTTACTCATCAAACTTACTGCAAGAAGCACACTCAAGTCATGAATCACAATTACAATCACTACCAACGACCAAAAACTCATCACCAACGCTACCACCGTGGTTGGCCCAAGATTCGTCAGCGCTACCTGCGCCTCCACCCCTTCTGCGAGATGTGTCGCTCGCAAGATCGCTTTACTAAGGCTACTGAAGTCCACCACGTCTTGCCACTTGAGCACGGTGGAACTAATGACTTCAAAAACTTAATGGCACTTTGTAAAGCCTGCCACTCACGCATCACCGCACAAATGGACGACCGCTGGCACCAAAAGCCTCGTGTTTATCATTATTAACCTAGGGAGGGCCCATTCAAATCCTTAAGGAGGAGCACCGCGGGAACGGGCGTGGGCCTTCGCGTACAAAAATTTGATTTCAAACGGGGTATTAACCCCCACCATTAGAGAGGAGGGATAACTTGGCTAAAGATGGTACTAATCGGGGTGGCGCAAGGGTCGGGGCTGGACGAAAACCTAAATCACTGCATGATAAGCTCGCTGACGGGCAAGAAGCAAATGTAATCGACCTGCCAGAACCCGCTAATCTTGAAGGTCATGTGATGCCTCCCGTTAAAAAGTACCTGAAGGCCGAGCAAAAAAGCGGGCTCGAATTTGATGCCGCAGACATCTTCAAAGAAACTTGGCAATGGTTGGTCGAACGTGGCTGTGAACGATTAGTCAACAGCCAGCTAATTGAGCAATACGCAGTCAGCGTCAGTCGCTGGATTCAATGTGAAGAGTGTATCTCAAAGTTTGGCTTTCTAGCCCGCCACCCCACAACTGGCAATGCCATCGCTTCACCTTACGTGGCAATGAGCCGGGATTACATGAAGCAATCTAGTCAGCTTTGGTTTCAGATTTTTCAAGTGGTCAAAGAAAACAACGCGGTCGCTTATCAAGGCACTACTCCTCAAGATGATGTGATGGAGCGGCTATTAAGAACCCGGAAAGGAAAATACTAATGCAAATTATCAAACAAAAGATCAATAAACTAATCCCTGCAGACTATAATCCTCGTAAAGATTTAAAGCCTGGGGATCCAGAATTTGAAAAACTAAAACGCTCAATTCACGAATTTGGCTATGTTGACCCAATCATCTGGAATAAACAAACCGGCCACGTCATTGGTGGCCACCAACGCTTGAAAATCCTTCAAGACGAAGGTCTTACTGAAGTCGACTGTGTAGTTGTTGACTTTGATGAAGCCAAAGAAAAGGCCCTCAACGTTGCTTTAAATAAAATCAGTGGTGCCTGGGATCAAGCCAAACTTGGCCTCTTAATCTCTGATTTAGAAGCATCTGCCTTTGATGTTTCCCTAACTGGTTTTGACGAAAGTGAAATTGCCGACCTGCTAGAAACTGATAGCAACACTAAGGATGACAATTTCGATGTTGATGCTGAATTAAAGCAGCCCACCTTTTCTCAAGCTGGGGACATTTGGCATCTTGGTCGCCACACCCTATTTTGCGGTGATGCGACTAAAGCAGAATCCTACCAAAAGTTGCTCGGTAAAACGCAGGTTAACTTGGTTCTTACTGACCCACCCTATAACGTCGACTACCAAAGCAAAGCTGGCAAGATCAAAAATGACCATCAAGCCAGTGACAAGTTCTATCAATTTCTTCTGGATGCCTTTCAAAATATGAATCAAGCTATGGCCGATGATGCCAGCATCTATGTTTTCCATGCCGATACGGAAGGATTAAACTTCCGTCGCGCTTTTCAAGATGCTGGCTTTTATTTATCTGGTTGCTGCATCTGGAAGAAGCAATCTTTAGTTTTAGGCCGCTCGCCTTACCAGTGGCAACACGAACCCGTTCTTTATGGCTGGAAGAAAACTGGCAAACACGAATGGTACACTGGCCGCAAGGAATCAACTATCTGGGAGTTCGATAAACCTAAGAAAAGCAAAGAACATCCAACCATGAAGCCTATTCCACTCTTGGCCTATCCAATCATGAACTCGACCATGACCAACTGCACGGTACTCGATCCTTTTGGTGGCTCTGGTTCAACCTTAATTGCCTGTGAGCAAACCAAGCGAACCTGCTTCATGATGGAACTGGATGAAAAATACTGCGACGTTATTATCAAACGTTACATCGAGCAAGTTGGCTCTGTTCAAGATGTATCTGTGGAGCGATATGGGAAAACAATCCCCTACTCTGAAGTGGTAAAGCGTGATAAATAACTCGCTAAATCCTTGCTATCTGTGCCTTTCAGAGTGATATATACAGTACCAAAACGAAAGAGAGGTACAGAAAATGATTATTAACTTTGGTGTAACAGGTAAAAACCGCAAGCAATTAGTCACGGCCATTGCCAACTTCACAAACTGCAAGGCCGAATACCAATACACACCAACCTACGCTTATAAGATTGGTCCCTACACTGTCACCCAAAATGGTGAATTGGTGTACCAGGAGGAAAACATCCAACCCTTATTAATAGACTTGGCAAAGCAAGGATTTAATCCTAAAGATGACAAAATCAACCTAAAGCTCAGCTATAACCGCCAGAATTTTGATGAATCTTCTCTCGACCATTTACGCCAGCTAATCTGGGCTAAGGGCAACTTAATCAAAGAAGCCCTTGCCATTGATAGCTTACCGCTAGAGGTAACGGACGAAAAAGTGAGCTTAGACTGGTTTAAGGAAATCGATCCAAAAGAATCTGAGGCTTATCAGCTCTTTTTAAATCACCTGGTTGATTACGCCAAAAAACGAACCCGAGTAATCACGCAGCCGCGCGAATACGAAAATCCGCGCTATGCTTTCCGCTGTTTTCTCCTTCAGCTTGGCTTCATTGGGCCTGAGTATAAGGAAGCAAGAAAGATTCTACTGAGTAAGCTTCATGGCTCATGTGCATTTAGGAAGGAGGCCACTAACCATGCGTAGAATTGAAGATGAATTAGCTAAGCGCGACCGGATTCGCAAGCAAGTCTTAACCATCAGAGATACTGGCGAAGTAAACATGTTTGATGTGCCAAATGTTGAGCGCTTAGCCTATTACTACAACTGCCACGACCTTACCGAGTACATTCATGAAGATCGAGCCGGATATTTAAACTTAATCATGACAGGAAAATTCAATTAACCAACTAAGGCATTGACCACTATAGTCAGTGCCTTTTTAGCTACCCGAAAGGATGTGATCCCTCTTTGAATAAACTCAAGAATTATCAGCCTAGCCGCTTTATGGCTAAAGATTCTACTTACGACAAGGATGCCGCTGACTTTGCGGTTTCCTTTATCGAGTGCCTTTGTCACACTAAGGGCACCTGGGCCGGGAAGCCTTTCGAATTAATCGACTGGCAAGAACAAATCATTCGTGACCTTTTTGGTATTTTGAAACCCAATGGCTACCGCCAATTCAACACAGCCTATGTAGAAATTCCTAAAAAGCAAGGTAAATCTGAACTTGCTGCCGCTGTTGCCCTATTGCTTTGTTGTGCAGACGGCGAAGAGCGAGCTGAAGTCTATGGTTGCGCCGCTGATCGCCAACAAGCTGCCATTGTCTTTGATGTTGCGGCTGACATGGTGCGGATGAATCCAGCCTTAAAGAAGCGCTGTAAGATCCTCGCCTCGCAAAAACGGCTGATCTATGAACCAACCAACAGCTTCTACCAAGTCCTCTCAGCGGATGCCTACTCCAAGCACGGCTTCAATGTTTCAGGAGTAATCTTTGATGAGCTGCATACCCAGCCAAACCGTAAGTTATATGACGTGATGACTAAAGGCTCCGGTGATGCCAGAACCCAGCCACTCTACTTTTTGATTACCACTGCTGGAACCGATGAGCATTCCATTTGTTATCAAGTTCATCAAAAGGCGCTCGACATCATGGAAGGCCGCAAGCATGACCCGCGATTTTACCCGGTTATCTATGGGGCTGATCGCGAAGAAGACTGGTCAGATCCAGAAGTATGGAAAAAGGCCAATCCTTCTTTAGGCGTTACCGTAGCTATGGAAAAGGTAAAAGATGCCTATAATTCGGCCAAAGAAAACCCGGCAGAAGAGAATACTTTCCGCCAGCTTCGCTTAAACCAATGGGTAAAACAAGATGTCCGCTGGATGCCGATGGATAAATGGGACGCGTGTGCTTTTCCAGTTGATCCTAATCAATTGCGGGGACGACCTTGTTATGGCGGGCTTGACTTATCATCGACAACCGATATCACGGCTTTTGTTTTAGTCTTTCCGCCACTTGATGACAGTGAAGGCTTCACCCTGCTGCCCTACTTTTGGATTCCAGAAGATAACGTTGATTTGCGGGTGCGACGTGACCATGTTCCTTATGATATTTGGAAACAACAGGGCTTCTTGCAAACAACGGAAGGCAATGTTGTCCATTACGGCTACATCGAGCATTTCATTGAAGAATTGGGAAAGAAGTACAACATCCGAGAAATTGCCTTTGACCGTTGGGGCGCTGTCGAAATGGTTCAAAATCTCGAAGGCATGGGTTTTACTGTGGTTCCCTTTGGCCAGGGCTTCAAGGATATGACCCCGCCAACTAAAGAACTGATGCGCTTAACCTTAGAGAAGAAAATCGCTCATGGCGGCCAACCAGTCCTACGCTGGATGATGGATAACATCTACATTCGCACTGATCCAGCCGGCAATATTAAGCCTGACAAAGCCAAGTCAACTGAGAAGATTGATGGCGTTGTCGCTACTATCATGGGGCTTGATCGCGCTATCCGCAATGAAGGCGGTGATGGAGATTCTGTTTATGACAATCGCGGATTATTGTTGATATAATGATTCAAGAAAGCGAGGAAGATTGTTATGAACCATGAGCAAGGCAAAGCGCCAATTGATATCTCATTACTAACCAAAGAACAATTTGATAATGAGATTCAAAAAGGCTTCTCCGATTTTGAGAACGGAAGAACTTTCACTGCTGAACAAGTACAAGCACAGCTACTTAAACATGAAAACGATAACTAATAAACACTAAGGCATCGACTTTTAGCGGGTCGGTGCTTTTATTATGCTCTGATTCAAAAAGGCTATAACACATGTAGTAGTACAGCCTTAAATTCTGTGTTGTCTCTTTAATCTCAGCAGGATTACTAACAACTATCTCCTTAGCCATTAACCATCCAGTCGTGAAACTCAGGATGTTTTTCAGGATCATAGTGACCATTCTCATCTATTTCAATATCTTCAACTGGATAATTTTTGAGTAGCTCTACCCAATCTTCTGCTGTTGGAATTTTATCCATAAATATCACCTCTCGAATTATCATGTGACACCTTTATTGTCTCATAAGTATTGAATCAAAGCCACGAAAGGAATTTCACAATGAGTATTTTCAATAAACTATTTCACACCAACAAGGCCTCACCTAAAAACACCTTGTCCAGTACCATGTCATTTCTCTTTGGCAGCACTACGGCTGGGCAAAACGTGACTGAACGAACTGCCATGCAAAATACGGCCGTTTATGCCTGCGTCCGCGTTCTTGCTGAAAGTTTAGCGACCTTACCTTTGCATCTTTACCAGCTAACTGATGATGGTGGCAAGCAACGGGTTAATGACCACTCATTATCCTTCCTGCTTCATGATGCCCCTAATCCTGAGATGACCAGTTTCATTTTTAGAGAAACTATGATGAACCATCTCCTGCTCTGGGGCAATGCCTATGCCCAGATCATCCGTAATGGCCAGGGGCAAATTACCGGGCTCTATCCCCTAATGCCTGATCGCATGGATGTTAACCGAGCTCGCAATGGTGAGCTTTATTACACCTACACGCGCAACTATGATGACTACCAAGCCAAGGACGAGTCAAAACAAGTCGTTCTTCTAAGTGATGAGGTCTTGCATATTGCTGGCCTTGGCTTTGATGGTCTAATTGGCTACAGTCCGATTGCAATGGCTAAAAATGCCATTGGTCTGTCTTTAGCAGCTGAGCAGTATGGTTCTACCTTCTTCAAAAATGATGCGACGCCAGGCGGTATTCTCGAACACCCCAGTGTTGTCAAAGATCCCGAGCGCCTTCGGAAAAGTTGGCAATCTCAATTCTCAGGCCCCAGTGGTCATAGTATTGCGGTATTAGAAGAAGGCATGACTTTTCACCAATTATCAATTCCTCCGGACCAAGCACAGTTCCTAGATACCAGAAAGTTCCAATTAGATGAAATTGCCCGCATCTTCCGAATTCCACCACACATGATTGGGGACTTAGAGCGCTCGACTTTTTCTAATATCGAACAACAATCTCTCGAATTTGTGAAGTACACCTTGAATCCTTGGTGTGTTCGCTGGGAACAAGCCATGAACCAACAACTTCTTAGTAAAGAAGAACAAGGCCGTTATTTCATCAAGTTCAATGTTGATGGCCTAATGCGTGGTGACTATGAAAGCCGGATGAATGGCTACGCAATCGGTCGCCAAAACGGCTGGCTCTCAGCTAATGATATCCGCGAATTAGAAGATCTTAATCGAATCCCCACTGAGGATGGTGGCGATGAATATCTGGTCAACGGCAATATGCTACCAGTTAAGGATGCAGGACAATTTTATCAAACTAAAACGACAGGAAGTGATCAAGCATGAAACGATTCTGGAATTGGAGCAGCGAAAATAATACCCCAACCTTAACCATCAACGGGACCATTGCTCCTGATTCATGGATTGATGATGAAGTCAGCCCCCAAGTTTTTCAAGACGAATTAAATCAAAGCTGTGGCCCGATTGATGTCTGGCTCAATTCTCCCGGCGGCGACTGTGTAGCTGCTAGTCAAATCTACACCATGTTAATGAGTTATCCGAATGACGTTAATGTCAAAATAGCTGGCATTGCGGCTTCGGCAGCTTCAGTCATTGCCATGGCTGGCACCAAAGTTTCAATGGCCCCCACTGCTTTAATGATGATCCATAATCCATTAACCATTGCAGCCGGCAACCGTTCTGATATGGCCAAAGCAATCCAGCAACTTGATGAAACTAAGGAAAGTATCATCAATGCCTATGAAATTAAGACCGGCCTGCCCCGAGGCAAGATTGCTGCCCTAATGGATGAGCAGACTTGGATGAATCCGAATAAGGCGATTGAGTTAGGCTTTGCTGATGAAGTGCTCAACGCCGAATCAGTCTCTGACAGCTACACTTATTCTGAACACCAAAGCACCCTGCAAATTCTCAACAAATTACAATCCAAAAATCACTACCCAATTGAGTCGCTACAAAGGCGGCTCTTTTTACTACCCCACTAACTTCAAGGAGGAATTTTTCAATGAGTAAATTAACTGAACTACAAACCAAGCGTGCCAAGATTTGGCAACAAGCTAAGGACTTTTTAGACGAAAAGCACCAAGAAAGTGATGTCTTGTCGGCTGAAGATAATGCCACCTATGAAAAGATGGAAGCTGACGTGGTAAGTCTTGGCAAGGAAATCGACCGTCTCACTAAACAAATGGAAATCGATAACCAGCTTAAACTGCCTACAAGTCAACCTTTAACCACCAATCCTGCTACTGATAAGCAAGGACTAGTCACAAACTACAGCCAAGACTTCTGGAACTTAATGCGCGGACAGGCACCAGTGACTAATGCCTTAAAAGAAGGCACGGACCCTGATGGTGGCTACTTAGTCCCAGATGAATTTGAAAAGCAACTGATTCAAAAGCTTCATGAAGCAAATATTCTTCGTTCAATCAGCCATGTAATCAAAACCAACAGCGGTGAACATAAGATTCCACTTGTGGCAACTGAAGGAACGGCTGCCTGGATGGAAGAAGAAGCTGCCTACACCGAATCCAATACTCAATTTAGTCAAGTATCCCTTGGTGCGCACAAACTTGGTACTTTGATCAAAGTTTCCGAAGAACTTCTCAACGATTCCGCCTTTAACTTAATGGGCTATTTGTCTGAAGAGTTCGGTCGCCGATTGGGTGATGCAGAAGAAAAGGCCTTCTTAACCGGGACAGGAAGTGGACAGCCAACCGGAATTCTTAATGACACCACTGGAGCTACTTTAGGCTCAACTGCCAAGAGTGCAACCGACATTAACTTCGATGACTTGATTGATCTCTTCTATTCCTTGAGAGCACCTTACCGCAAGAATGCTGTCTTCATCATGAGCGATGACACTGTCAAAGCTGTCCGCAAACTGAAAGACAAAAACGATCAATACATCTGGCAACCTTCTGTGCAAGCAGGTCAACCCGATCGCATTCTTAACTGCCCGGTTCTTACCAGTCAATACATGCCAACTTTAGCTGCCAGCAACAAGCCGGTTTTATTTGGAGACTTCAACTACTACTGGATTGCCGATCGTCAAGGCCGAACCTTCAAACGTCTCAACGAACTCTACGCTGTAACTGGTCAAGTGGGATTTTTAGGTTCACAACGTGTCGATGCTAAGGTAATCTTGCCTGAAGCTATCAAATACCTATCAATGGCCGCTAAGTAAGGGGGGGATTTTGTGGAAATTGTTAGTTTGGATGAAGCTAAGACCTACTTAAGGATTGATGGCACTAGCGAAGACCAACTGATTACCCGCTTAATCAATTCTGCTACCACAATCGTCGAAAATATTCTGCGCCAACCACTCAGTTCATTCGATCAGGTGCCAGAAGATATCCACACCGCTGTCCTCTACTGCTTGGCTTATCTTTATGAGTACCGGGAAACAGCGGACTTTGATGCCATGGTCAAGTTTCTGCGGGCTATCTTAACACCTTATCGAAAGGAGGCCTTTTAGATGCAAAAACAAAATAACCGAACCAGCAAGATTGCTGATATTGGCGAATTAAACCAGCGGATTCAATTAATGAAAATCGAAACCTATGGCCGTAATCCTAATACTTATCAGCCATTGGAAAGAAATGTTGTCTTTGCCAATGTCTGGGCTAAAGTCTCTGCTCTTCATGGACAAGAATACTATACTGCAGTTTCAGTAAAACTCGAAAAGCAGCTCTCTTTTATCGTGCGCTATCGCCCAGACATCGACGAAAAAACCAATATTTGGTTTGATGGCCGGGGCTACAACATTGGTTTTATTGATAACGTTAAGTATCGGAATGAATACTTAGAAATCAAAGCAAATTATAGTAAAGGAGTGCGACCACCAAATGAAGATTAGTATAAGTGCCTTTCCCATCAATTCATGGTTTGGGATTGTCGGAGCCTTTTTAGGCTGGTTCTTAGGCGGCTTGGATGACCTACTTTATGTCCTGTTGATTTTCATGGCGGTGGACTATCTGACTGGTGTCCTTTGTGCCATCAGTGAACGGAAGCTATCCAGTGAAATTGGCTTTAAGGGCATTATGCGTAAAGTCCTCATCTTAGTTTTGGTAGGAATCGCTCATGCCCTGGATGTCTACCTACTTAAAAATGGCTCCGCAATTCGCACTGCCACGATTTTCTTCTATGTTTCCAATGAAGGAATCTCACTATTGGAAAATGCCTCTCGCCTAGGCTTGCCTGTTCCTGAAAAACTCAAGGAAGTGCTCAAACAATTGCACGGTAAAAATGACGATCATAATGATCAATAACCTCCTGTTTGGCCTGTGGATTAATTTCCGCAGGCTTTTTTCTTTTGCACAGGTTTATTTTTCGATTTTTCCTGGCTATTAAATAGAGGTGATTACAATGGATAAACCGAAAATGGAATTTAAAATTACGACCCAAGAAATCATTGATGACTTGCACTACCATCAAGCCCAAGCCATCGCAGAAGATTTTCTAGCTCGCGGACTAATCAATCAAAGTCAGTTTGAAGAAATTGAAAAATTAAACCGGCAATCATTCCCACCACTATTAGCTGAGTTAATGGTCTGAATCGTTGCTATATCAAGGTTTTAGAGCTAACATCACACACTGATGAAAGGAGGTACATAAAATGGCAAGCGTAACTAAACTTACTAAACCACAATCAAAAGTCCAGGCAACCTTACAAGTAGCTGCTTATTGCCGGGTTTCAACTAATAGTGATGAACAAGAAGACAGCCTAGCTAATCAACAAGATCATTTTAAAAGCTACATCCAGCAGCAACCTAACTGGCTGCTGCATAAAATCTACTATGATAATGGCATCTCTGGCACCAAAGCGCAAAACCGTCCTGGCTTACAAGCGCTGTTAAAGGATTGCCAAAACGGGCAAGTTGACCTGGTGTTAACCAAATCGATCAGTCGCTTCTCGCGCAACACCACTGACTGCTTGCGAATCATTCGCCAGCTTAAACAACTGGATATTCCCGTCATTTTTGAGAAAGAAAACATCAACACCGACAGTATGGATAGTGAATTAATCCTCTCGGTACTGGGTAGTTTAGCTCAGGATGAATCACAATCAATTGCCCATAATGTCCGCTTAGGTTATCAACAGCGTGCCAGTAACGGAGTGTTTCATTATTCGCTTCCCCCCTACGGCTACCAAAAAGATGCCAATCGGGATTTAATAATTGATCCGATTGAACGAAAAGTGGTGCTCCGAATCTTCAATTGGACAATCGAGGGTAAAAGCCCTGGCCAGATTGCCCAAACGCTCAATGAACAAGCTATTTCCACGAAACGAAACGGCAAGTGGCATGACTCCACTATTCGAGGAATTTTACAAAATACGGTCTACTTGGGCACGACCGAGTTTCAAAAGACTTTCACGGATGATGAATACCACCGCCACCCTAACCAAGGTGAACAAGGCAAAATCATCATTGAAGAACACCACCCAGCGATTATTGATCAAGCCACTTTTACACAGGTGCAAAAGATCATCATGCTCAAGCGAAAATTTTATCCACAAGCAAAGGCTAAGCCACAAAGACATACTTTTAGTCGCAAAATCTACTGTGGAAATTGCCAGAAGCTGTTTAAAAGACAAAGCCGTAGTGGCAAAGTCTGCTGGGGCTGTCAAACCCACATTAAGAGTGCTAAAGATTGCCCAGTGAAGTCGATTCGTGAAGACGCCCTGCATCTTGCCTTTTGCACCATGGTAAACAAGCTGATCTTTAGCCAGAAGTTCCTATTAGAACCATTAGTCGAACAACTCCAGGCCGATCAAAACCAGGAACAGGCAGCTAAACTCAGCCAAGTTGAAACCGAACTCAAAGAAGCCAAAGATAAACAAGATAATCTCCAACAGCTCAGAAAACAAGAGCTGATTGAAAAGGACTTCTTTACTAAGCAAGATGCCGAACTTGAGCAGGAAATTGCCAACCTGCAAAGTGAAATTGAGCGCCTCAAGCAACTATTAGGTGACCAAAATTCCAAATTGCCACTGACTCATGAACTCTTGAAACTATGCCAAAGAAGCAACTATTTAACAGCGTTCAACGCCGAGCTCTTTGAACAAATTATTGAATCAATCACGGTCGATCAAGACCATAATCTTACTTTCCACCTCAAGTGTGGATTAAATCTAACTGAAGGGAGTAAACATCATGTCAAAGCTTAAATACGGTTATCAATGGCAAGCCGGACAAATTGTCATCAACCCTGACCAAGCTGATGTAATCAAGCAAATCTTCGCTGGTTTTCTTGCTGGCCAGACTCGCAATCATCTAGCGCGCCAATTTAACTTAACTCATACTTCTGTTTTGCGAATCTTAACTTCAAATAAATATGTTGGTGGAGACGGCTACCCACAAATCATTACCACTACCAACTTCAAGCAGGTACAGAAGCAACTGAAAAAGCAGATTGTCCGGAAGCCTAAAAAGCAACCAACTCCGCCCACCAAGTTTTACCGCGGGATCATCAATAGATACTCTGATGATGCTTTTAAACAGGCTGAACATATCTATCAATTAATTTACAGTGAGGTGGAAGTCTATGGCGAAAGTTAGAATTATCCCCGCCCAAGTCAAACAAGGTAATCGAAACCGACAAATTGAAGAATCGGAAGCTAAGCTCAAAGTAGCTGCCTATTGCCGGGTCTCAACCCTCTACGAAGATCAAGCATCAAGTTATGAAACCCAAATAGCCCACTATAAAGAATTCATCACCAAGAATCCCAAGTGGGAACTAGCTGGTATCTATGCTGATGATGGAATTTCTGGAACGGATACCAAGAAGCGGAATCAGTTCAACCAGATGATTGATGACGCCAAGCAAGGTAAAATTGACCTCATCGTCACCAAGTCCATCAGCCGGTTTGCCCGGAACACCATCGACTGCTTGCAATATATCCGGGAATTAAAAGAACTTCATGTTGCGGTCTTCTTTGAAAAGGAAAACATCAACACGATGGACGCCAAGGGTGAAGTCCTAATTACCATTATGGCATCACTTGCCCAACAAGAAAGTGAATCCATTTCGCGTAATATTAAGATTGGTCTTCAGTACCGCTATCAACGTGGCCAAGTAATCGTCAATACTGCCCGCTTTCTTGGCTATGATAAAGATGATGATGGCAACCTGGTCATTAATCCTGAACAAGCCAAAGTCGTCAAGCGAATCTTCTATGAATGCCTGACGGGAAAAAGTGCGATTGAAATTGCCCGCGAGCTGACCAAAGAAGGCATCAAGAATGGTATCGGTCGGACGCAGTGGCATTCGTCTGGGATTATCAAGATTCTCCGTAACGAAAAATACATCGGTGATGCCCTTTTGCAGAAGACTTATACGGTAGATTTCTTAACCAAGAAGCGGGTCAAAAATGACGGCCAAGTGCCACAGTACTATGTAGAGAACAACCACCCTGCTATTATCTCCCGTGCCGTCTTCTACCAAGTCCAGAAGCTCTTGGATATGCGCCGAGAGGGCTTCACAACAGAAGGTGGGCATCACCATGGCTATACTAACGCCTATTGCTTTTCCTCGATTGTCTACTGTGGTCGCTGCAAGGACATCTACACCCGGTGCGTTTGGTATCGACCAAGGATTGGCGAGGTCGAAAAGGTCAACGTCTGGCGCTGCTATTCCCGCCTTCACTGGAACCATAAAGGAAAACGCTGCATGGGGCGGACAATCACTGAAGCTGATCTAGAAGAAGCCAGCTTAAAGGCCATGAACGAGTTGATCCAACAACATCAACTTGCTGATAAGCAAATCGCCGCCAACATTCTTAAAGTCACCAAAGGCACCACCGGCCCTAGCCTGGATGAGCTTGACCAACAATTAGAAGATCAACAGTTATTGCTCTTGAATATGAGTACCCACAATAAGAACGTCGAGCAATTAACTGAACAGGTCCAAGCCTTACGAAAACAACGTGAACAGCTTATACAACAGGAAATCGACTACGACATCAAACGCTCCAACCTGAAGAACATCCAGTCCTTCTTCCAAACCTATCAAGGTGGCCTCACCAAGTTTGATGAAAAACTGGTCCGCCTCTTGATAGAAAAAATCACCATCTTCAAAAGCAAAATTGACTTTACTTTCAAGGATGGTGAAGTGATTACAGTCAAAATGTAAGTTAACCATTACCGCACTCAGCTAATTTGGCTGGGTTTTTTTGTCTTCATTTATCAGTTTTTGGGATGAAGTAGTTGATTTAACCGATGATACCAATAGCCCATGGAAATGGTAGTCGCTGCAAAAAGAGCAACGAAAATATAGTGCAGCCAAATTAATTGATGGGCTAGTGAGTAGTCGGTTGGCGCAATTGTGGCAATAAACAAAACTAACCATGCTGCCCGATGCCTTTTAATGATCCGCCTATACTGTTGTTCACGTTCAGTACGCAAATCATTGTTTACCTTAGTCTGTAGCTTAACATCATTTTTCTTCATATCACTCTGCCCCTTTAGTAATAAGTTGATAGGTAATTATATCATCTAACTGTAGGAAACTGTCACTTTCTTTGTGGAAATTGATCAACTCAATCTGCGGGAACATATCAACACTAATTGCGGGAATTGGTCGCCCCGAAATTAAGCCAATTTTGCAGGTAGTCTGTGGAAACTGATCACCACTAAGGCCAAAGCCTATTAAATCAACATTTCCAGTTCCATACAAAAAAGGTGTATCTATCTGTGGAAACTGGTCACAAAAAGATACACATTTTTTGATTTTATAAATGCCTTAACGGCGCGGTTTCTAGCGTCCTACTTTTTCCGCTCAAGGACCGTTACGCTCTCGACATGTGTCGTCTGTGGGAACTGGTCCACTGGCTGAATTGGCTTTGTTACATGGTATCCTTGCTCAGCAAAACGTTGGATATCACGAACTAAAGTTGCAGGATTACAGCTAACATAGATCACTTTCTGTGGTGCCATCTTACCAGTCGCTTCAATCAACGATTCTGCTAACCCTTTGCGTGGTGGGTCAACGATCACGACATCCGGCTTCAAACCTTCTTCTTGCCATTTAGCTAATTGCTCTTCCGCCTTACCAACAACAAATTGGGCATTCTTAATGCCGTTACGCTTGGCATTGTGCTTGGCATCTTCAATCGCTGTGGGAACTATTTCAACCCCGTAGACCTGCTTAGCATGCTTAGCAGCGGCTAATGAGATCGTCCCAATTCCACAATAGGCATCAATAACTGTCTGGCTACCATCTAAGCCCGCATTATCAATGGCAGTTTGGTAAAGACGTTCAGTTTGTTGCGGATTAACTTGGTAGAACGATAATGGGGAAATAGCAAAATCAATGCCAAGTAATTGATCATGAATTTCATCGGCACCCCAGAGCGTTTTATTCTTGTCACCAAGCAAACGATTAGTCTTCTTATCATTGATATTCTGAACGATGCTCTTTACTTCTGGCACCTCAGCAATAATCCCGTCGACAATTTGCTTTTCCATCGGTAAACGTTTGATGTTGGTAACCAAAACAACCATTACCTCATGACTGTAATAGCCCCGACGCACCATCACTGTCCGAATAGCACCTTTGCCAGTTCGCTCGTCGTACGGTGTTACATGGTACTTCCGTAATAAATCACGGACAACCACAATCGTCTTATCAATGACCGGATCTTGAATATAGAAGTTTTCAATTGGTACTAAGGTATGACTCCCCCGCTTATAAAAACCAGTCTCTAATTGACCACGAACCGCCTTCACAGGAACTTGGGCCTTATTCCGATAATGGTAGGGCTTGTCCATCCCCATCGTTGGCAATACTTCAATCTCATCTAAATGTGCCTTTGCCAGCAACTCAGCTATTTGGTGCTGTTTAAACTTTAACTGGGCCTCATATTTAAGGTGACCAAGCGGAGCAATCCCCGTCTGGATATACTTCTTATCCTTAACATCAACTCGGTCAGGACTCTTCTTTTGCCATGCCATTACCCGACCCCAGGCAAAGTGACTGGCAACTTTAGTAATCCTTACTGAAATCTCTTCCCCTGGTAAAGCATTGGGCACGAAGACTGGGAAATCGTCAATCTTCACAACCCCGTTACCCTCATAAGTTAGGTCAACTACTTTAGCAGGGTATTCTTCATTTTTATGTACTGGAATGTTTAGTTTCAAGGTTATTCCTCCATTAATTTCAACGTTACAAACTTTTACTATTATAGCAAAATAAACGGCCAACTTCCTCTTCCAGAAGCTGACCGTTCTATTTACTTATTTTCCTGGTCCTTAATATCATCAATTCCATCCATAAAGTCTTTTTCGACTCGCTTAAAATCAGCAGAAGTTGTAATCGCATCTTCAGGAATTTCATCCAAATTAGCAATCACTTCTAAGTGCTGTTTTAGGTTATGGAAGTGCATCGGCGCGTCACCACCATATTCGCCATCAAGGTTAACCATTAAGCGGTCTTCCTTATTTAATGGAATGACTTCAATATCAGTCGCCTTAGCATAAATAATTCGTGGATCATCAAGGTGCTTACCTTGAAGCGCCTTTGCCATTAAACTTAGCATATCAATGACATTACTCTTCTTGACAATAATCATTGTAAACTTACCATCATCAAGAGAAGCATCAGGGACAATCTGTTCAAAACCACCTACTGAGTTAGTAAGGGCAATCATAAACATTGTTGCATTGCCACGATATTCTTGCCCATCATACTTAATCAGCATTTCGATTGGTTTAATTCGTGGGATTAATTCTGCACCCTTAGCAAAATAAGCAGCATAGCCAAATAATGATTTCATTTGGGATGGGACTTCGTAGGTTACCTCTGTCATTGTCCCACCAGCAGCAATGTTCATGAAGTAATTATCACCCGCACGACCAATATCAATCTTAAACTTCTTATTCTTTTTCAAGATTAACTTAGCCGCCGCAATCGGATCATCTCGTGGAATTCGTAATGCCCGCGCATAATCATTCGTTGTTCCGGCAGGGATAATGGCTAATGTCGGCCGGTGCTCCAAACCGGCAATTCCATTAACCACTTCATTAAGCGTCCCATCGCCACCAGCTGCGACGATTAAATCAAAACCATCCTTAGCAGCACGAGTAGCTTCATTTTTGGCTGAGTTAGGAGCAGGAGTAGTCGCAAAAGCACTAGTTTCATAACCTGCTTTTTCATAAATCGATAGGATATCTACGAGGTCGCTACGAAAAGTCTCACGCCCCGAAGTAGGATTATAAATTATCCGAGCACGTTTTCGCACGGTCATCCCTCCTAACTATTTAGCCTTTAAAGACTTCATCAATAATTGAGTAACAACTTGTGGGTTTGCTTTACCACGAGTTTGCTTCATAATTTGGCCCATTAGGTAACCAACAGCCCGATCTTTACCATTCTTGAAGTCTTCAATTGACTGTTCGTTATTAGCAAGTACTTCATCAACGATTGGCTGAAGCTGAGCAGGATCAGATAATTGAACAAGACCATGTTCCTTAGCGTAAGCATTTGGCTCCTCACCATCTAAGATACCCTTGAAGACCTTCTTAGCCATCTTAGAAGAAATAGTACCGTCTTCAATTAACTTCACCATTCCAGCAAGGTTAGCAGGGGTTAACTTGGTATCCTGTAAATCAACTTGTTTATCGTTCAAGTATGAATTTACATCGTTCATTAAGTAGTTAGCTACCCGCTTTGGTTCTCCACCGTCTTTAACAGCCTCTTCAAAGAAGTCAGACATTTCCTTTGTCTGCGTAAGAACCATTGCATCATAATCACTTAATCCAAGATCCTTAACATAGTGTTCACGACGCTCACCAGGCATTTCTGGCATTTCACTTTCAATTTCACTAATCCATTCATCGCTAACATTTACTGGTGGTAAGTCTGGTTCTGGGAAGTAACGATAATCATCGGAACCTTCCTTTGTCCGCATTGAGATTGTTGTTCCCGTTGGTTCATCATAACGACGAGTTTCCTGGGCAATTGTTCCACCTGACATCAAAATATTTTGGTGACGTTTTTCTTCAAACGCTAATGCTTTACGAACATAGTTAAAGGAGTTGATGTTCTTCATTTCAGTCTTAGTTCCAAACTCATCAGAACCAATTGGACGAATTGAGATGTTGGTATCAACCCGCATAGAACCTTCTTCCATCTTCACGTCAGAGATTCCCGTAAACTGAATTCGTTGACGCAATGCTTCCAAGTAGGCAACGGCTTCTTCTGGTGAAGCAATGTCCGGCTTAGAAACAATTTCGATTAATGGGGTCCCTTGCCGGTTCAAGTCAACATATGAATACTTGCTGGTGTGCGTGTTCTTACCAGCATCTTCTTCAATATGCATTTCTTTGATCCCAATCTTTTTCTTCTTACCATTTACTTCAATCTCAATCCAACCATCATGAGCGATTGGCGTATCCGACTGTGTAATCTGGTAGGCTTTTGGATTATCAGGATAGAAATAGTTTTTTCGATCAAAGTGCATATGGTGGGCAATTTGCGCATGGAGAGCAAGGCCGGCCATGATTCCGTCATGAACTACACCTTTGTTTAAGCTTGGCAATACACCAGGATATCCCCAGTCAATAACGTTGGTGTTAGCGTTAGGCTGGTCACCGTATTCAACGGGGGATGGACTATAAATCTTTGAATTAGTCTTTAATTCAACGTGGACTTCTAGACCGATTGTTGTTTGAAAGTTCATCTTAGTTTTGACCTCCTAACTTTGGTGTCTTCTTATGGAAATCAGTTGTCTGTTCAAAAACATAACCTGTATTGTAAATGGTTTGTTCATCAAAGGCTTTACCAATGATTTGCAGACCAACCGGCATTCCGTTTTTAGCCGAGAATCCAGCAGGAATAGACATTGCTGGAAGGCCGGCCATGTTAACAGGAACAGTGAGGACATCATTCATATACATAGTTTGTGGGTCATCAATTTCTGCACCAATCTTAAATGCAGTTGAAGCACCAGTAGCACCAATAATTACATCATGATCCTTGAATACTTCTTCAAAATCTTGAGCAATTAAGCGCCGAACTTTCGCAGCCTTGTTAAAGTAAGCATCATAAAAACCAGCAGAAAGAGAGAAGGTCCCCAACATAATCCGCCGTTTAACTTCTTCACCAAAACCTTCTGAACGAGAACGAACATAAACATCCTCTAAGTTTTTAACATCGGCAGCCCGAAAGCCATAACGAATTCCATCATATCGTTGAAGGTTAGAAGATGCTTCAGATGAGGCTAAAATATAGTAAGCTGGAACCCCGTACTTAGTATGTGGCAAGCTTACTTCATCAATAACTGCACCAAGGGATTCTAGGTGATCTAAAGCAGCCTTGATTACTTCTTGAACATCTTCGTCTAAACCATCAAAGTATTCTTTTGGTACCGCAACTCGTAAGCCCTTAACATTTGTATTTTCATTTAACTGCGCTGCCCAATCCGGAACTTCTTTAAGCGAAGATGTCATATCCCGTTCATCGTTTCCGCTGATCAAGGCAGTCAACAATGCATTATCCTTGACGTTTTGGGTTAACCAACCGACTTGATCAAAACTTGAACCAAAGGCAATAATTCCCCAACGTGATACACGGCCATAAGTAGGCTTCATCCCAACAACACCGTTAAATGAAGCTGGCATCCGGATAGAACCACCTGTATCAGTACCAAGCGCACCTAAAACATCCCCAGCAGCAACCGCAGCCGCAGAACCACCTGAAGAACCACCAGGAACCCGCGTAAGATCCCATGGGTTATGAGTTGTAAAGAATGCTGAATTTTCAGTTGATGAACCCATCGCAAATTCATCAAGGTTAGTCTTACCAACGTTAATATAGCCAGCACTATTTAACTTTTCAACAACAGTAGCATCATAAACAGGGTTAAAGTTTTCAAGCATCTTTGAAGCAGCCGTTGTGGTTAAGTCCTTTGTTAAGATATTATCCTTAACAGCAAGCGGAACACCAGCAGTTAATTGGTCAGCGCTAATACCCTTAGCATCAATTTCTGCAGCTCGTTTCATTGCTTGATCTTCATTTAAGCTAATAAAAGCCTTAACTTGGTCCTCGTTGCCTTTGATGTGGTCAAAAGTTTCCTTAGTTAATTCAGTTGCACTGATTTTCTTGTTTACCAAATCATCATGCAATTGACTCAAGCTTGTTTGGTAAAAGTCCATTATTCGCCGTCCTCACTTTCGTCAAGAATTGCCGGAACCTTGATGTATCCACCATCAGTTTCGGGCGCATTGTTAAGCAAGGCTTCTTGTTCTTCTTTTGAACTCTTAACTGCCTTATCTTCACGCATTACATTTACCCGATCGGTTGCTGATGTCATTGGTTCAACACCATCAGTATCAACCGCTTCGAGGTCCTCAAACATATCGATAATGTTTCCTAATTGAGTGGTAAACTTACCAAGTTCATCTTTAGGGAATTCAAGCTTAGCAAGTTCAGCAACGTGTTCTACCTGTTGCTCAGTGATTTTACTGGCCATTCTCTTTACCTCTTTTCCAGTAATTTAAATCTACATATACAGTTAACAATTTTAGCACAGAATAGGTTCTTATTTCATCCATGAACAAATAAAAAGGAGTTACCACTTCGCTTTTTTACAACGAATTGATATTCTCCTTTTTACTCTTAATAAGAATCAAAAATATGAGACTGGAAATTATCTGAACCGGCATTCCGATAAACAACTGCTTGTATTTCAGAATCGGATTGAATCTTAATGTCAATCGGGATTCCATTAGGTAGGTACTTCTTAGCCGCTCGTGTAATGTACTGAGTAAAACTCGTAATTTCAGTTTGACTATAGAATTGTGTAGTAACAGTAATGTGCATTCCAGACAAAGTTCCATTTTCATATTGGGCTTGGGCTGTAACCCCGCTTAGATTAGGGAAGAAGCTCTGAATCTGACTCTTAAAGTTTGAGAAACTGTCATCATCAGTTTGATCCGAGCTATTGGTTGTGGCCGCACTTGCCTTAGGAAGGACTACATTCTTGTAATCCAACTTCCGCCAGTTGCTGATTGTATCACCGTTGTTCTTACTATAAGCAAAGAAAGTTCCACCAACTAAACTATCGTCCGGTGCTTGTTTGTATAATGCGATGACAATCGGAACATTACCAACCCCAGACTTTTTCCGAACTCGTTGAAGAACCTTTTCTGCGGCAGCTTCACCTTGGCGCCGAAGCTCACTATCACTAATCTTCTTAGTTAATGTCGGTCCGCCTGTTTTAGTTTGATAATTATATTCTGAATTTAACCCAATACCGATTGTAATTCCGCGAAGCTTCATGGAATTACCACTCTCTTGCATATAATCCTGTTCTTCAATCTGCTGAACATAGATTGGGTTAGGATTGCTCTTCTTTCCTCGCGCTGGATTTAACCCGTCCGGATTACTCTTCGTTTTCCGTCCAAGCCAGTTCTCAATAGTACCGCTACTAAGATATTGACCTTCTTGGAAAATATAGCTCTTTGTTGAAAAGACCCGTTTTGAAATCTGAGTTAATCCCGATTCAAAACTCTTAAGGTTATATTGATTATCATTTTGTGAGACATTTACCCCACGAGCCTTACTTGTTCGGTAACGCCCATTCTTAATCACACCTTGATAAGTACCATTGCCTGAACCGGTTGTTGAATAGTTTTTGGACGATGACTTTCCGCCAAAACCACATGATGCAAGCAAGACGGTACACATCAAAACCGCAGCACTAACGGCTATTTTTTTTACCTTTCGCTTCACGATTTACTGTTCCTCCTTCATCGCTTGGCTAAATTGCTGTTCATTCCACACATCAATCCCCAAATCTTGGGCCTTTGTGAGTTTACTACCAGCATCAGCACCAGCAATGACAATATCTGTTTTCTTTGAGACGCTTCCGGTTACCTTGGCACCATGGTCTTCAAGCCAAGCTTTTGCCTCACCACGGGTCATCTCTGTTAGTTTACCAGTCAATACTACCCGGCGATCGTTCCATTCACTATCAGGATTAGTATTTGACCGTGAGCCAAGATAAGCAAAGTTTACCCCAACTTCTCGCAATTCGTCAATCAATTTAACAACTTGTTGATTAGCAAAATAAGTTACAATACTTTCCCCAATTGTTGGGCCAATTCCATTAATTGCGGAAACTTCATCCGCACTAGCTTTCATTAAGGCATCAAGATTACCAAAATGTTCCATAATAATCCGTGCTGCCTTTGCACCAACATGACGAATACCAAGACCAAATAATAAGCGCTCGACAGAATTATTACGACTATTATCAATCGATGTCAATAGGTTAGCCGTTGATTTCTCACCAAATTTATCTAAAGTTAATAATTGGTCATGATTAAGGCGGTACAAACCAGCAACGTCATGAACCAGTTCTTTATCCCATAATTGTTCAATAATTTTAGGTCCTAACCCGTCGATGTTCATTGCATTTCGTGAAGCAAAATGTGCTAGTCCTTCCTTAATTTGTGCTGGACACATCGGATTAATGCAGCGCAATGCAACTTCTCCATCAAGATGGACTAACTCTGAACCACAAACGGGACATTGGGTTGGAATTTCGTACTCAATGGAATCCGCCACCCGTTTAGCTAAGTCGACCTTTGATATTTCGGGGATAATGTCACCAGCCTTATGCAAATAAACTGTATCACCAATTCGAATATCTTTTTCACGAAGATAATCCGGATTATGCAAAGAAGCTCGGCTAACCGTGGTCCCAGCTAATTGAACCGGATCCATTACTGCTGTTGGCGTTACATTACCTGTCCGTCCAACAGTCCAAACAATATCACGAACAATTGTTGCTTGCTCCTCTGGCGGAAATTTATAAGCAATTTCCCACCGTGGTACTTTAACGGTATTACCAAGCGCCACTTCAGTATCAAGATCGTTAACCTTTTCAACAATACCATCAATTCCGTAAGTAAGCTTATCCCGTTGTGCAGTATATTCTTCAATATATTTTTCTATTTCTTCTCGATTATGGACGACCCGATTATTAGGATTGACATTGAATCCTAACTTTCTCATTCGTTCAAGCGCTTCTGCTTGTGTCTTAACGCCAAGTTTTTGATATTCAGGAACATAGTACATGAACGTATCTAATTCCCGACGCGCTGTTACTTGCGGATCGAGCTGTCTTAAGCTTCCTGCTGCAGCATTTCGCGGATTAGCAAAAACAGGCAATCCCTCTGCTTCGCGTTTTGCGTTTAACTTTGCAAAAGCTTCTTTAGGCATATAGCATTCCCCGCGAAATTCAATTGATAGCGGTTCTGACAATTTTTTTGGAACTGATTTAATGGTTCGCACATTAGCAGTAACATCCTCACCAATCGTTCCGTTCCCCCGTGTAGAACCTTGAACTAATTCTCCATTCTCATAAACAAGGGAAAGTGAGAGGCCATCAATCTTCAATTCAAGATTATATTCCGGTTCAACCTTAACATCACTATTTTCTTGTTGCCGTTGATTAAAATCCATCAATTCTTCAATTGAAAAGACATCCCCCATCGACAACATCGGAATCTCATGACGAACCTTTGTTAGTTGACTTTCTGCTGATCCACCTACACGCTGGGTTGGCGAATCAGCTGACTTTAGCTGTGGAAACTGCTCTTCAAGCTCAACTAATCGCTGGTAGGCCCGATCATAAACATAATCTTCAACACTTGGGTTATCTTGTTCATAATACTCTTTACCCCATTTGGTTAATTTGTCCCGTAATGGTTTAACCTCTTTTTGGGCTTGTTCAAGGCTCATTTTATTTACTGGCGTCTGCTTTTCACTCATCTCATCCGCCTCATTTCATTATTTTTGTACTTTAGTTATTGGGGCAAAACTTGCTAGTAGTCGTTTTACTCCCTGGCTTGGGAATGCAATGTCCAGTTCCATGTCATTGCCGCTTCCACTAACTTTCACTACCGTTCCTTGACCCCACTTCTTATGTTCAACCTTATCACCGGTCTTCCAGCCAACTTTATCAGCACCGGTTCCATTATTAGTGATTGGTTTTACCCGCTTACCTGCACTTCGATAAGTTCGCTTTGGTTGATCATGATATGTAGTAGCTGTTGCAGCAGCACGACCAAATGGGATTTTACTATCACTAATACTATTACCAGATGGATTATTTTCAAACTGTAATAAATCAGAATCGATTTCTTCTACAAAACGAGATGGCTGGTTACGCTGAACGCGACCATAAAGTAACCGTGAAAAGGCATTGGTAAGGTATAGCTTTTTCTTTGCTCGGGTTATTCCAACATAAGCCAAGCGCCGTTCTTCTTCTAATTCATCATCTTCCATTAAAGCACGGGATAATGGGAAAATGCCTTCTTCCATTCCTACGAGGAAGACAACTGGAAATTCAAGTCCTTTAGCTGCATGTAACGTCATCAAAGTTACTGCTGGTGCCTGCTCATCAACATCGTCCTGGTCTGAAACAAGAGCTAAATCAGCTAAAAAGTTAATGATCTTTTGGATATTTGAATCATCGTCATCTTTATGTTGTTCATCATATTCCTGTGTAACAGATTTAAATTCATCAAGGTTTTCACGACGAGCATGTGCTTCAAGGCTGCGATCATCGTTAAGCATCTTATTATAGCCGCTTAATTCTAAAATTTGCTCAGTTAAATCTGTCAGTGTGAGGTATTCTGCTTGTTTAGTTAAATTAGCCATCAATTGCCCAAATTCATCAATCTTGTTCCGGGTTCGCGCAGTAATCTCATTAGCAGTATCAACATTTTGAGCAGCTTTTAGCAATGTCCATCCATTCTCATTGGCAAAATTACGAAGGTGTTCAACACTCGTTAAACCAATTCCGCGTTTAGGAGTATTAACAACTCGTTCAAAGCTCATTGAATCAGCGGGATTAACAATTAACGTTAGATATGCTAAGATATCGCGAATTTCACGCCGATCATAAAATTTGTGTCCGCCAACCATTGTATATGGAATACTACTCTTTAAAAAGGTTTCTTCGATCATCCGTGATTGAGCATTTGTACGATAAAGAACGGCAAAGTCATTAAAGTGATAACCATTTTTTTCTTGTTCTTCTTTAATCTTAGAAACAATAAATTGCGCTTCATCATGCTCATTTTGGGCACGGTAATATGAAATCTTATCCCCTTGTCCATTTTCTGTCCAAAGATTTTTCTTTTTACGATAGAGGTTATTAGCAATAACTTCATTTGCGGCATTTAGGATTGTCTGCGTCGAACGATAATTTTGCTCAAGCATTACCGTCTTCGCCTGGGGATAGTCGTGCTCAAAATTTAAGATATTATTCATATTAGCACCACGCCAACCATAAATACTCTGATCAGCATCCCCCACTACACATAAGTTTTGATACTTTTGTGCTAGTAAATTAACTAACCGATATTGGGCATCATTTGTATCCTGGTATTCATCCACATGAATATAATGAAACTTATCTTGATAAAATTCGAGTGTTTCCTGGTCGCTTTCCAGCAACTCAATTGTTTTCATAATTAAGTCATCGAAATCCAATGCCTGATTGGCTTCTAATTCTTGTTGATAAAGCTTGTAAGCACGGGCAACCATGTTTTCAAACATACTATTAGCTTCTTTGCTATAGTCATCAGGTGTCATTAACGCATTCTTAGCATTAGAAATAGCGCTAAGAATACTTCGTGGATCAAACTTCTTAGTGTCGATATTTAACTCTCCACAAATCCGCTTCATTAACGTCCGTTGCTCACTCGTATCAGCAATCGTAAAAGCACGATTATAGCCGATTTTTTCAATATCACGACGGAGGATTCGAACACACAATGCGTGAAAAGTTGAGACCCAGATCTCATTAGCACTCTCACCAAGCAATTTACCCACTCGTTCTTTCATTTCGCGAGCAGCCTTATTGGTAAACGTAATTGCTAGAATATTCCATGGCAATACACCATTTTCTTCAATCAAATAGGCTACCCGATGTGTCAATACCCGCGTTTTTCCTGAACCAGCTCCTGCCATTACTAACAGTGGTCCTTCTGTAGTTAACACTGCTTCGGATTGCTTATCGTTCATTCCTTCTAATAATGCTTGACCGTTATTCACGCTGTTCCATCCTCTCTAAAATTTCATCGGCTAATATTATACCAAATTAAGATCTTGTTTGGCGATTAAAATCGAACATATGTTAGGAAAAATAAAGAGACTGTGAAATATCCCCAGTCCCTCATTATTTAGCGCTCCTTATTTCAAGTTAGGCTTGATCCTTCCAAACCTCAGTATCATCAACCTGATTCTTTAACGCAGCAAGGTTGTCACTACCGGTAACCCACACAAATCCTAGTATTGCCTGATCACTGTCACCAACATCATTGAAAAATCTAAACTTCCAATTATTCTTAAGAAGCCACTGACGTTGAATAGCACGTGACTGATAATTACGGATTACCATTAACAAACCAGTTTGAAGCGGAGTAATAACATGTAATGGCATTCCAACTGCACATCTTAGTTGTTCCTCATACTGGTCGACATTAGCTGTTGCATCATATACGTTAGCAATGGAAGTCAATCCTGGCTCAATGTTCTTCACATATAATGTCCCCGTTGATGTGACATAGAAATTAACTGAAAAAACACCGTGATATTCAAGTGAAGCTGCCACACTTTTTACAATCCGTTGCATTTCTTTTAGCATATCTTCGTGAACACTTGCTGGTGTAGCCACAGAGATTAATTGACGCTCTTTATTATACTGCAGCTGCGCTAATGGGAAGATTTCTGTATCTTTTCCATCTGTTGCCGCTGTCATCGTATACTCGTTTGTATGTTCAATCCATGATTCCAACAAATATGTACCAGTATCAATGAAATCTGCTGCTCGAGTAATATCCGATTGTCGCTCAATTAGCATCGAGTTTTCACCGATTCCACGTTGAATGGGTTTTAATAATGCAGGATAACCAATAGAATCAATCGATTGGTAAACATCATCTAAACTAACCACAGTAACATAAGGAGCAATATTAATATTTACTTGATCCAAGAATGCTCTTTCCATTAACCGATCTTGAACAATCTCCAAGGCATTAATCCCCTGCGGAACTACTGCATATTGACTCAAATAGTGCAATACGCGTGAATCAACATTTGGTGTCTGGTAGATAATTGCGTCACATGCTTCACCAAATTGTGTTAATTTCACACGATCGTTCAATGCACCGACAATTGTAAAGTCTGCCATTTTAGTTACTGATGGCTGCGAACGATCAATATAAACACCAACGTTAAAACCTGCTTTTTTGGCTGTTGCAATTAACGCCGCACCATTCCGATTAATTCCGATAATTCCTAAAGTACTACCTGGGTAAATAGCATTTCTGCCCATTTTCTCACTTCCCTTATTAGTCTTTTACGAATTCAACTTTATTATCGCGCAATGATTGAATTCGTGCCAATGATTCAACACGAATCCCCCGTTCTTTTAACTCACCTGCTCCGGGTTGGAAACTCTTTTCAATAACAATTCCAGCCCCTGCTACCTGAACTCCAGCTTGATCAGCAATCTCTAATAGGCCTTCAACTGCTTGACCATTAGCTAAGAAATCATCAATCATCAAAATCTTATCGTTAGGTTCTACATACTTTTTAGAAATCGAAATACGATTAGTAGTTTTTTTAGTATAAGAATATACATCAGCGGTATACATATTTTGATTGAGGGTCAAACTTTTATGCTTACGAGCAAAAATAACGGGAAGATTCATTTCTAATCCTGTCATTACAGCTGGTGCAATCCCTGATGATTCGACAGTCCAAATCTTAGTAATGCCTTCATTTGCAAATAACTTCGCAAACTCTTGACCTACATGCAGCATTAATTGGGGATCAACTTGGTGATTCAAAAATGCATCAACTTTTAGCACATTACCTGGTAAGACAGTTCCGTATTTCTTGATTTTTTCTTCTAACTCTTTCATTTTAATGCCCCTCTATCACTACTTATCATAGTTATATAATTTATAAGCTTTGATTACAGAAATTAACTTTTGTGCATAATCAGGATCAGTTGCATAACCGGCTTCTTGTAGTCCGCGAGCCGCTTCCTGATAGTTAGTTGCATGTACAACCCGGTCATAATTTTGCTGATTAGTATCTGTCCCATTGAGCATCAGGCGGGTATGATCTTTAATGGAATCACTCCAACTATCGTAAACCCGAAAACGGCCTTTAGTAACGATCCACTTACCATTAACGTACTCTTTGGTTGTCATTACTTGCGAATTAGCGCCTGTTCCTTTAATTCCAAATAAATTATGGTATTGTGATGCCAGCTGGCTAGTTCCCCATTGAGATTCAAGAATCGCTTGGGCAATTGTAATCGATGCGTATACATGATAAGTATTTTGCATTGCTTGAGCTTCAGGAGCAACTTGCTGAATAAATAATTGCTTTGCTCGGCGATCCTTCTCCCGTGCCTCTTGTTCGATTCGTTGCTGATTCCAAATACGGTAAAAATGGTGTCCAACGTATACACCTAAAAAAATAACAATTACAGCCAGGATACTGATAACCCATGTTCTACCCGTATGGCGATTTTTACTTCTCCGCTTCCGTTTTGCCACAAGTTTAGCCTCCTCTTTTCTACTAGTTATTAATTGTAGCAAACTCCACCTCATTTGGGTTAATTTATCTTAATATTTTTAGAAGAAGTTAAAAAAGGATCATGGCGCCGTTAAACCATGATCCCGTTATCTTTATTAATTTTTAATGGAACTGCATTCCGCCATCAACAATAATTGTTTGTCCCGTAACGTAATCTGAATCATGACCAGCTAAGAAACTCACCACATTGGCAACATCCTCTGGCTCTGAAAGTCGTTTCATAGCAATGTTCTTGGCAAAGGTTTCCATTCCCCACTCATCACTCTTACCAGCATTTTGACCAACTTGATGTGCGATGTCAAACATCATTGGTGTCTTAACAATCCCTGGTGCATATGCATTAACAGTAATATCTTCAGTTGCAAGATCTCGAGCTGCGACCTGCGTAATACCGCGAATAGCAAATTTGGTCCCTGAGTAAAGCGCAAGATTAGGATTACCAACAACTCCCGCTTGGGAAGTAGCATTAATAATTTTACCGCCATGTCCAAGATCCTTAAATGCCTTATGTGCTGCCTGAATGCCCCAGAGAACCCCGGCAACATTTACTCCATATACCTTTTCAAACTGTTCCGGAGTAATGGAATCAATTGGTGTAGTAGGACCCAAGCCGGCATTGTTAACAATTACGTTAAAGTCGCCAAAATGTTCAACTGTTTTCTCAACAGCGGCAAATACCTCATCACGATTTGAAACATCAGCAACAAGCGGTAATGCTTCACCACCGTTATTATTAATTTCATCGGCAACTTGTTGTAGTTTTGCTTCGTTTAATGCTACAAGAGCAACAGCAAAACCATCTTTTACTAACCTTTCAGCAATTGCCTTACCGATTCCTTGACTTGCACCAGTTACTAATGCTACTTTTTTAGTCATTAGTAATCCCTCCTTTTTATACTAATCACTTATAATTATAGTAAATAGGGAGTTTTATTTAAACTAAAAAAAGTACCGGCATAATGCCGATACTTTTGGAAGCGATAATCGAAATATTAACGCTTACTGAATTGAGCAGCCTTACGAGCTTTCTTAAGACCTGGCTTACGACGTTCCTTCATACGAGGGTCACGAGTTAATAAACCAGCTTTCTTTAAAGCGTCACGGAAGTCTGGGTCAACAGCGAGAAGTGCACGGGCAATACCGTGACGTACTGCACCTGCTTGACCAGAGAATCCACCACCATTAACATTAGCTAAAACATCGTATTGACCTTCTGTTTTAGTAACACCAAATGGTTGGTTAACGATAGCACGTAAGTTGGCAAATGGAATGTAGTCTTCAATTGCCTTGCCGTTCATCGTAATCTTACCTGAACCTGGTACTAAGCGAACACGTGCGGTTGCATCTTTACGCCGACCAGTACCACTGTATTGTACTTGTTGAGCCAATTCCATTCCCTCCTTAGATTAAGTTAGTAATATCTAAAACTTCTGGGTTTTGTGCAGCATGCTTGTGGTCTTCACCAGCATAAACATGTAACTTCAAACCTTGCTTATGACCAAGCGAGTTGTGTGGAAGCATACCCTTAATAGCAGTTTCCAATAACTTTTCTGGTTCCTTTGCACGGAAGTCACCGGCAGTCCGTTGCTTCAAACCACCAGGGTAGTTTGAGTGACGGTAGTACATCTTTTGAGATGCTTTCTTACCAGTTAACTTAACTTGCGCAGCGTTGATAACGATAACGTAATCACCAGTATCAACGTGTGGAGTAAATGTTGGCTTGTTCTTACCACGCAAAATTGATGCGACTGCAGATGCTAAACGACCCATTGGGACATCCTTAGCATCAACAACGTACCACTTGCGATCAACTTCACCAGGTTTTGCGATGTATGTCGTTCTCACGATTAAGTCCTCCAATTTTGTTTTTCTTTTGCATATAATAGTGTACCGAGTTATTAGATGGAAAAGAAATACCAATGGCTAGTATACCTTTTTCTGCCACTTTCGTCAATCCTTTTCATCATTTGTTCCATAATCTACATTAACCAAATATAATCCGATTGCAGGTGCAGTCATTCTAGCTAATGTCCTATCTTTAGCAGCAAGAACCCTGCGCACATCATCAACCGGTCGCTGTCCGCTACCAACTTCTAAAAGAAAAGCAACCATAATGCGAACTTGATTATAGAGGAATCCATTCCCGGTAAAGTCAAATACAACCTCATTTCGTATTTTATCACGCCTAATAATTATATCCTCAATCGTCCTAACATTACTTTTCGCTTGACTTCCCGAAGCAACAAAACTTGTAAAATCATGCGTCCCTATTAGATCTTTAGCTGCCTCTTTCATTTTTTGCAAATCAAGCGGGTATTTAAAATGTGCTGTATAATTTCGCTTAAACGGATCAACAAACTCTCCTTGATCTACCCGATAGCGATAAGTCTTACGGTGAGCACTATAACGCGCATGAAAATCCTTGTCCACTAATTCAGCTTTTTTTATTAAAATATCCAAAGGCAAAATACTATTAAGAGCTTTTCTCATTGATTCATTGCTTAAATGGTATGGAATATCAAAATGAGCCACTTGATTAATGGCATGCACACCCGCGTCCGTTCTTCCCGATCCAATCACCGGAATTGCCGGAGTAGGATGCTTAGCAATCTTATTTACTGCATTTTTCAGTGTTTGCTCCACAGTCCGCTTATTCGGTTGGATTTGAAAACCGGAAAAATTAGTTCCATCATAAGCAAAAGTTATTTTATACCGATACATTATTTACTTCCTTATCAAAAAATTATTCGGATCCATAGTAACCCAATCATTACAATTCCTAATCCTAATGCTGCCCAAATATCATAAGTATGCCATGTTAACTGCCGATAATGAGTACGCGGAGCATTCGGATCATAACCACGGGCTTCCATTGCTGTAGCTAATTCTTCTGCCCGTTTAAATGAATTAACAAATAACGGAATTAAAATCGGCACCAGATGTTGAATCCGCGTCAAAATATTTCCCGAATTAAAGTTAATTCCTCTTGCACGTTGAGCTTTCATAATCTTAGTAGTTTCATCCATAATTGTTGGGACAAACCGTAATGCAATTGAAAGCATTAACGTAATCTGATTAACAGGAACTTTAACTACTTTTAATGGCTTCATTAACCACGCTAGAGCATCTGCAATTTGAAATGTTTGAGTTGTAGCGGTTAGAACTGTCGAAGCGGTAATAATAACAATGAAACGGTAAAGAATGATTAAAGAATTTATTAGCCCGTCTTGTGTAATTGCCATTATTCCCCAATGCCAATACATTTTTCCTCCACTACTAAATAAAATTTGAAAGGCTACAGTAATTAAAATAATCCAAAAAAGCGGCTTGATTCCTTGCCAATACTGCTTTAAGGCAACATTGCTCAATTTAATAGCCAAGAATAGAGCTGCAAGGAGCCATAAAGCTGTCAACCAGTTATTAATAAAGAAAATCAAAATTACATAAACAATACACATTATAAGTTTTATTCGCGGATCAAGACGATGAAGAATTGATTTTACTGGCACATAACTACCAAAAACAATTTTATTATTCATTTTCTTTACCCCTCATCGCTTTTACTATTTCATCTGCCAATGAATCTAAAGTAAGCGGCTCAGTATTTTCTAATTTAGCACCATGTTTCCTAAGAAATTGGGCAATATCAACGGAAATAGGTAAAGTTAATGATAACTTTGCTAATTGTTGCGAATCACTAAATAGGTGCCGAGGAGTTGTATCAGCAATCACTTTCCCATCACTTATTGCAATCACATGGTCAGCATAGCGCGCCACTTGTTCCATTTGGTGAGTAACCATTATAACTGTTGTCGCTTTGTTATTTAGCTGTTTAATCAACTCAAGCAATTCATTGGTTGCCTGTGTATCTAAACCGGCAGTAGGTTCATCAAGAATTAGAATTTGTGGTTTCATTGCTAATACTCCTGCAATAGCAACCCGTCTCATTTGTCCTCCCGAAAGTGCAAAAGGAGAATGAGACTTTAACTCCACGGGTAGCCCAACCATTTTTAAAGCGTCATCAACGGATTTCTTAATTTGTGCTGACGTCCATCCCAAATTACGCGGGCCAAAAGCAATATCCTCTTCAACCGTTTCAGCAAAAAGCTGTTGTTCCGGAAATTGGAAAACAAAACCGACACGATGATGGACCTTGCTCAAATCTTCAGCCTTAGTTGTTGCATTAATTTTTAATCCAGCAACATCAAGATCGCCTTTTACAGGTTTGATCAGCCCATCAATTAAGGAAACTAATGTTGATTTACCACTTCCAGTTTGTCCGACAATAGCAACAAATTCTTGCTCTTTTATAGTCAATGAAACATTCGACAATGCCTCGCTAGTTGTATTCGGATATGTATAATGGAGATCTTTTATTGTAACTGCTGACTTAGCCAATTTTTTAACTCCTCTAAATTTAAGTATTTTTGTGGAATAGTTACTCCTCTTTCAACTAATAAAGATTGTAATTGCTGGCTAGCTGGTATTCCTACACCTATTTTAAGCAGCAACTCTTTATCCCCAAGAATTTCTGCTGGAGAACCTTGTTTTGCTATTTGTGCATCATTTATTACCACGATTTTATCTGCTAACTCAATTTCATTAAGATCATGCGTGATAGAAATAATTGATAGGTTATACTCTTTTTTTAGTTTCTTAAGTAGAGTCAATATTTCTTGACGTGCACGAGGATCTAACATACTAGTTGCTTCATCAAGAATAATTACTTTGGGCATTAAGGCAATAACTCCTGCCAATGCCACACGTTGCTTTTGTCCTCCTGAGAGATTAATCGGCTCCACATTTTTATATTTAGTCATTCCTACCATCGCCAAGGCATTATTAATCCGGTTATCCATCTCTAAACGAGAAATTTGACGATTCTCAAGACCGAATGCAACATCGTCAGCAACTGTAGCACCAACAAATTGATTTTCAGGATTTTGGAATACAAATCCAATTTGCTGATGAATTATACCCAAAGTGTTTTCATCGACTTTCATCCCGCCTACTTCTACTAACCCCGATGTAGGTATTAGTAACCCATCAATTAACCTAGCAAGTGTACTTTTTCCGCTCCCATTGTGCCCAATAATCGCTGTCCAAGAAGATGCATTAATATCAAGGTTGATATTATCTAATATTAAAGATTTACTATCTGGATACTTAAATGTAAGATTCCGAATCTTAATCTGGGTCACAACGATTCCTCTTTTCAAGATTAGTTAATAAATATATTTTAGCAAAGTCCACTAGAAAATTATCTATAAAATTCAATTTAAAATAAAAAATCACTTACCATCGAAGTGCGCGAGGGTTTCCCGCATTCAAGCTAGACTAGGGTAATTTCCCACCATCGTAACGCTCTATACTATCAATGATAGTGATTCTTTATTACGTATTTAATTTATGTGAACAAATATAAATTAGTCCACTAATTCAAGAATAACCATTGGTGCACCGTCACCACGACGAGGCATGGTCTTCAAGATGCGTGTGTAACCACCGTTACGATCTGCATACTTTGGAGCAATTTCTTCAAAAAGGTTTTGAAGAGCAGATTGTACACGAATATCATCGCCATCTTCCTTAACATCAGCAACAACATTACGTACAAAAGCAGCAGCCTTACGACGAGAAGCTAAATCACCATGCTTAGCAAGTGTAATCATCTTGTCAGCAGTCTTACGAACTTCCTTGGCACGTGCTTCAGTAGTAGTAATTCGACCATTAACGATTAAATCTGTAGTTAAATCACGTAATAAAGCCTTACGTTGTGAACTTGTACGTCCTAATTTACGGTAACTCATAAAGTGGTTCCCTCCTTTGCAATTGGTATATCAATTAGTCGTCTTGGCGAAATGAAACACCAAGATCATTTAACTTAAGTTTAATTTCTTCTAACGACTTTTGTCCTAAGTTCCGAACTTTCATCATATCAGACACTGTTCTGTCAGTTAATTCCTTAACAGTATTAATACCAGCTCGTTTCAAACAGTTGTAAGAACGTACAGAAAGATCAAGCTCTTCAATAGTCATTTCAAGCATCTTTTCCTTATGCGTTTCTTCTTTTTCAACCATAACTTGGGCATTTTGCGCTGTTTCAGTTAAATCAACAAACATAGCTAAGTGTTCAGTTAAAATCTTTGCACCTAGACTAACTGCTTCGGTTGGTGTTAATGAACCATCAGTCCAAACATCCAGCGTTAACTTATCATAATCGTTACGTTGACCAACCCGGGCATTTTCAACAGTGTAATTTAAACGTTCAATTGGGGTATAGATGGAATCAATCGGTAAAACACCAATTGCAAGATCATCCATCCGGGCCTTATTATCGTTAGCAGAAAGGTAACCGCGACCCTTATCAGCAGTTAACTTGATGTGTAATTCTGCGCCATCAGCAACAGTTGCAATATGCAGATCAGGATTTAAGATTGTGACTTCATTATCACCCTGGATATCACTTGCAGTTACTTCAGCAGGTCCCTTAACATCTAATTCAAGGTCCTTTTGATCCTCAGAATCAATCTTCAAAGAAACTTTTTTTAGATTCAAGATAATCTGCGTAACATCCTCAGTTACACCTTTAACAGTGCTAAATTCATGTAAAACACCATCAATTTGCATACTCGTAATCGCTGCACCAGGTAACGATGCAATTAATACACGTCTTAACGAGTTACCGAGAGTGGTTCCATAACCGCGCTCAAGTGGTTCTACGACAAACTTACCGTAGTTATCTGTTTCTTCAACTTTGTGAATATTTGGCTTTTCAAATTCGATCATTCTATCCTTGTACCCCTTTCAAAACGTGGTTCGTATTTGAGACAAAAAGGCAATTGATGGAAATAATTGTCTCCAGCAATGTCAATTAAACACGACGACGCTTTGGAGGACGAGAACCATTGTGAGGAACAGGTGTTACATCACGAATAGCAGTAACTTCCAAACCAGTTGCTTGAAGCGCACGGATTGCAGCTTCACGACCTGAACCTGGACCCTTAACTTCAACTTCAACAGTCTTCATACCGTGTTCCATAGCTTGCTTAGCAGCAGCTTCTGATGCCATTTGAGCAGCAAATGGAGTGGATTTCCGACTTCCCTTAAAGCCTAAAACACCAGCTGATGACCAAGCCACAGCGTTACCTTGAACGTCTGTAATCATGATCAAAGTGTTGTTAAATGTTGAGTGAATGTGTGCAACACCAGTTTCAACATTCTTTTTTGCACGACGCTTACGCGTACCTTTTTTGGTTGCCATATCTAGTACTAACCTCCTTTTTTATTAAAGTAAAATTACTTCTTCTTATTAGCGATTGCGACAGCTTTACCCTTCCGAGTACGAGCATTATTCTTAGTGTGTTGACCACGAACTGGTAACCCACGACGATGACGCATACCACGGTAAGAACCGATTTCTTGAAGTCGCTTAATGTTCATTGAAACTTCACGACGTAAATCACCTTCAACTTGAATTTGATCTACTTGTGCACGAATCTTTTCTTCTTGGTCAGGAGTTAAATCACGAACACGAATATCTTCTGATACACCAGCATTTTCAAGAATCTTCTTAGCAGTAGAATCACCAATACCGAAAATATATGTTAAGCCGATTACGATTCGCTTGTCACGAGGTAAATCGACACCTGCAATACGAGCCATTAGCTACACCTCCATTTCATTAAATAATAAATTACTTACCTTGACGTTGCTTATGCTTTGGGTTAGCAGAGCAAATAACCATCACACGACCATTACGCTTAACGATCTTGCAGTGCTCACACATCTTTTTAACAGATGGTCTTACTTTCATTATAAAATCCTCCTATGAGAGTAATTGATCAATAACTACTTGAACCGGAATGTGATACGACCCTTAGTGAGATCATATGGAGACATTTCAACTTTTACTCGATCACCTGGTAAAATTTTAATATAATGCATCCGAATCTTACCAGAAACATGAGCTAAGATTTCTGCTCCGTTTTCCAATTCAACTTTAAACATTGCATTAGGTAAAGTCTCAGTTACTTTACCTTCTACTTCAATCACATCGGCTTTTGCCACGAAATAGTACCTCCTTACCTAATTCTAGATATTACGTAAAAATGGTGGAAAGTATGCTACTTCCCACTACTCAGATAGATAAACCTTGCATAGTTTAGCATAAGTTTCAAAACTTCGCAAGAGATAACTAATATCTAGTTTAGGTTAGTTAATACTTTCTTGATATCTTCATAAACTTTGTCGATATCTTGTTCACCATTAATTTCGTGTAAAATACCTTGCTTTTGGTAATAGTCTACCAGTGGCGTGTTCAACTTAATATTAACATCTAGACGATTCTTAACCGTTTCAGGCTTATCATCATCACGCTGATAAAATTCATGATGACCACAAACGTCACATGTACCTTCAACCTTAGGGGCATTATAGATCTTATGATAAGTAGCTCCACAGTTGCGGCAAATAAAACGTCCACTTAAACGTTCTACCAATACGTCCGGTTCAACGTGAATATTGATCACAGCATCAAGATGCCGATTACTCTCTGCCAACATCTTATCCAAAGCATCTGCCTGATTAAGATTACGAGGAAATCCATCTAGCATAAAGCCATCTTTAGTGTCATCTTGAGCTAACCGTTCCTTAACGATACCATTAGTAACCTCGTCAGGAACTAGTTCACCTTTGTCAATATATTTCTTAGCTTCAATTCCCATAGGCGTTTCATTTTTCATAGCAGCCCGGAAAATATCTCCAGTTGAAATATGAGGAATCGAAAAGTCTTCAACAATCTTTTGAGCCTGTGTACCTTTACCAGCACCTGGAAGACCCATTAATACAAGGTTCATACTCATTAGTTATTTCCTCCTTTAGGTTCTCGAATAAATCCGATATATTCACGCTTCATTGTTAGTCCATTTAACTGTCGAACAACATCTAAAGCAATTTGCACGATAATTAGTAAGCTTGTACCACCTAAACCAATTGACTGACTTAAGTTCCATACATTACTTGCAATTAACGGAATTAAGGAAATTAATCCTAAGAATAATGAACCAACTGTACTTAATCGCATTAACAATGAAGAAATATAGTCTTGTGTTCCCTTTCCAGGACGCACTCCAGAAATATAACTTCCTTGCTTCTGTAAGTTCTCAGCAAGTTTTTCTGGATTAACCTGAACAAAGGCATAGAAAAAGGTAAATACAACAATCAAAAATACATACAGTGCGATCCCAGGACCAGATTGCATGTTAAAAATGGTCGTCATGATTTGATACCAACTATCTCCACCATGGTTTTGCTGAAAAGCCATTAAAATGGTTTGAGGTGTTGATATAAACGAACCAGCAAAAATAACTGGAATAACACCCGATACGTTAATCTTCAAGGGAAGATAACTACTGGACGGTGAAGTAGTAGTTCGTCTCGTATACTGAATTTGCAAGCGTCTCTCAGCCTGCTGTACCCAAGTAACAAACGCTACAATAATTAAGATTGCTACAATTACAAGGGCAACAAATCCAATTCCCATCCATAAGGCAGAACCAGATTCACCGGCAATTTGGTCATCCCATAGTTGGCGAATTCCACCTGGCATTTGTGCAACAATACCGGCAAAAATTAACATGGAAACACCATTACCTAAACCACGTTCGGTAATCATGTCCCCCATCCAGGTAGCAAACATTGTACCCGCAGTTAAAATTAATCCGATTGTTAGATATGTTTGAACGCCTGGGTGATTAACCAAACGAATTGTACTTAATGCATTAAACCCGGCGGTAATACCGATTGATTGAATAAATCCCAATACAATCGTTAACCATCGGGTTGCTTGATTAAGTTTTCGCCGTCCTACTTCTCCTTGTTTACTCCATTCAACAAAACGCGGAACAATATCCATTTGTAATAGTTGAACAACAATTTGAGCAGTAATATATGGAGAAACACCCATTGCAAATAATGAATAGTTCTCCAGTCCACCACCACTAAAGGTATTGAGGATTGATGCTAAACCGGTTGAGGAGATTTCCTGCAAAGCAGCAGCGTTAACTCCAGGAACGGTAATCGCTGCCCCAATCCGATAGACAATCAATACAAACAATGTAAAGAAAATCTTTTTACGGATATCTTTTACTTTGAATGCATTTTTGACGGCTGTGAACAAACTACATCACCTCAGTTTTACCACCGGCAGCTTCAATTGCAGAAACCGCAGAAGCAGAAAACTTATTAGCCTTAACAGTTAATTTCTTTTCAAGCTTGCCGCTACCAAGAACCTTAATGCCGCTCTTCATGTTCTTGACTAAGCCACTTTCCATCAATAATTGTGGCGTAACTTCAGTACCATCATCAAACTTGTTTAATGATGCCAAGTTAACAATTGCGTATTCTTTACGGTTAATGTTAGTAAATCCACGTTTTGGAATTTGCCGGTAAAGTGGCATTTGGCCCCCTTCAAATCCTAAACGGGTCTTTCCATGAGCCTTTTGACCTTTAGTACCACGTCCTGATGTAAAACCATGTCCTGATGAAAGTCCACGACCTTTACGAAGACGCTTGGAACGAGAACCAGCAGCTGGCTTCAATTCGTTTAACTTCATTGATAGGCACCTCCTTATTATTTAATTTTAATTACTTAACTTCTTCAACAGAAACCAAGTGAGCGATCTTAAAAATTTGACCGCGTGTTGCCGCGTTATCTGGTAAGATAACTGAGCTATTGATCTTACCTAAGCCCAATGCCTTAACAGTACGGCGTTGAGTAGGTTGTCGGTGGGCAACACTGTGAATTAAGGTAACTTTTACTTGAGCCATAATTTAGTGCCCTCCTTATTCTGCTAAGTGGTCTACAGAAACACCACGTAACTTTGCAACTTCTTCAGCGTTCTTCAATTGCTTTAGTCCTTCAAACGTTGCACGAACAACATTAACAGGGGTGTTAGAACCAAGACGTTTTGAAGTAACGTCGGCAACACCGGCAAGGTCCATAACGTTACGAACCGCACCACCGGCAGCAACTCCAGAACCTTCAACAGCTGGCTTTAACATGATCTTTCCACCGCCGTATACACCAATAACTTCGTGTGGAATAGTAGTTCCAACAATAGGAACAGTAATCAAGTTCTTTTCAGCAGCAGCTTGTGCTTTACGAATAGCTTCTGGAACTTCTTGAGCTTTACCAGTACCAAAGCCAACATGACCTTTACGGTCACCAACAATTACTAAAGCGGCAAAACGCATACGACGTCCACCTTTAACAACCTTAGTAATCCGGTTGATGGCTACAACTTGATCGTCCAAATCCAACTTTGCTGGATCAATGAATTCTGATGATGCCATTGCAGGTTATTCCTCCTTTTTTAGAATTTAAGTCCGTTTTCACGAGCAGCTTCAGCTAAGGCTTGAACACGCCCATGGTAAAGGTATCCACCACGGTCAAATACAACTTCAGTAATGTTCTTTTCGTTAGCACGCTTGGCAATTAAAGCACCTACGCCACTAGCTTGTTCAGTCTTAGTCTTTCCACTTACTTCACTGTCATTTGTGGAGGCACTTGCGAGCGTCACACCCTTTACGTCATCAATTAATTGAGCGTAAATGTTTTTGTTTGAACGGTAAACACTTAAGCGTGGGCGCTCCGCAGTACCAGAAATCTTACCGCGAACGCGTAAATGACGACGTTGACGGATCTTGTTTTTGTCTGGTTTAGAAATCACAACAGTCACCTCTTATTATATTTATTTTATTAATTAAAAGAATGTTAAATAATCTTTTAAGATTACTTACCAGTCTTACCTTCCTTACGGATAATGTGTTCGTTTTCGTAACGAATACCTTTACCTTTGTATGGTTCTGGTGAACGTACAGCACGAACTTCTGCAGCAAAATTACCAAGGTGTTCCTTGTTAATTGAGCTTAATTCAATAGTAGTGTTGTCAGGTACGTTGATATCAACATCTTCTGGCTTATCCATTTCAACTGGGTTAGAGTAACCAACAGTTAAAATTAATTTATTACCCTTAAATTGAGCACGGTATCCAACACCGACAAGTTTAAGAACTTTCTTGTATCCATTAACAACACCTTCAACCATGTTATTAACATTAGCACGAGTAGTACCGTGTAACATCTTCAACTTGTTAGTATCAGCATCACGATCAAATTTTACTACATTACCATCAATAGTCATTTTGATTAATGGTGAAATTTCACGAGATAAAGTACCTTTAGGACCTTTAACAGTAACTACATTACCATCTTGAGAAATTTCAACACCACTTGGCAAATCAATTTCTTTGTAACCAATACGACTCATCTTTGCACCTCCTATCTAATAATTATTTTTTACCAAACGTAAGCGATAACTTCGCCACCAATTTTCTTGGCGCGAGCAACTTTATCAGTTACAACACCTTCTGATGTTGAAATGATGGCAATTCCCAATCCATTAAGAACTTTAGGTACAGCATCAGACTTAACGTATGTACGTAAACCAGGCTTAGAAATACGCTTTAAGCCAGAAATAACGCGTTGACCGTCATTGCCGTACTTTAAGAACACACGGATGATGCCTTGCTTGTTATCATCAACGTATTCAACATCGCGAATGAAACCTTCGTTCTTTAAGATTTCAGCGATGTCCTTCTTCATCTTTGATGCAGGTGCTTCTACTGATTCGTGTTGAGCCATGTTAGCGTTACGAATACGAGTTAAGAAATCTGCAATTGGATCACTCATAGACATCGATGTTTTCCTCCTTTTGTCGGTTTTTGTTTACCAGCTAGCCTTCTTCAAACCAGGAATTTGTCCCTTGTGGGCAAGTTCTCGTAAGCAAATCCGGCATAGGTGGAATTTACGGTAAACAGAGTGCGGACGTCCACAACGTGCACAACGCGTGTATTCACGACTTGAGAACTTAGCTGGACGGTTGCACTTAGCAATCATTGATTTTTTAGCCAATTTGTGGAACCTCCTTTATTTAGCAAACGGCATACCGAGTTGTGCAAGTAATTCATGTGATTCTTCATCAGTTTGGGCAGTTGTAACAATAACAACATCTAAACCACGAACTCGGTTAACTTTATCATAATCAATTTCAGGGAAAATTAATTGTTCATGAATACCAAGAGTGTAATTACCACGACCATCAAATGCCTTGTTACTTACACCGTGGAAGTCACGAACACGTGGTAAGGCCACATTAACTAATTTATCCAAGAAATCATACATGCGTTCACCACGCAACGTTACTTTAGCACCAATTGACATTCCTTCACGAAGACGGAAACCGGCAATTGACTTCTTAGCCTTAGTAATTAAAGGTTTTTGACCAGAAATCAAGCCAAGTTCTTCAACAGCTTCGTCAAGATTCTTAGAGTTGGTAGTTGCATCACCAACACCCATGTTTAAGACAATCTTATCGATCTTAGGTGCTTGCATAACTGAAGAATAATTAAACTTTTCAATTAATGCTGGACGAATTTCATTTTCGTATTTAGCTTTCAAACGGTTTTCCATTAGAAGTTATTCCTCCCTTCCTTATAAATTAGTCAAGTGTTTTACCTGACTTCTTTGCAACGCGAACCTTGTTACCATCAACGAACTTGTAACCCACACGAGTTGGTTCATTTGTTGAAGGATCAATCAGCATTACGTTTGAAGCATTAATAGCTGCTTCTGTATCAATAACGCCACCATTAGGATTTGAGTTGCTTGGCTTTTGGTGTTTCTTTACAATGTTTACACCTTCAACGACAACACGGTTTTGAGAAGCAAGTACACTTTTAACAGTACCTTCCTTACCCTTATCCTTACCGGCGATTACGCGAACCTTGTCACCTGTTTTAATGAACATGTTGATTGTGCACCTCCTTATTTTCGGTTAAATCTTTAGAGAACTTCTGGAGCTAATGAAACGATCTTCATGAAGTCGTCTCCACGAAGCTCACGAGCGATTGGGCCAAAAATACGGGTACCCTTAGGGCTCTTGTCGTTGTTAATCAAAACAGCGGCATTTTCATCAAACTTAATGTATGAACCATCCTTACGGTGAATACCTTGCTTAGTCCGTACAACTACGGCCTTAACAACGTCACCCTTTTTGACAACGCCACCTGGTGTTGCCTGTTTTACAGTAGCAACAATGATATCACCGATATTACCTGTTTTAACTCGAGAACCCCCTAAAATCTTAATAACTAGGATTTCACGAGCACCGGAATTATCAGCGACCTTCAACCGACTTTCTTGTTGAATCACGGTTAATGTCCTCCTTCCATCTACAAATAAGAATTAGAATACGAAATTTTTTAGAGTTGTCTGCTAAATTAAAGGGTAGCAGCCTTTTCGACAATCTTTACAAGACGGAAACGCTTCTTAGCTGATAATGGCCGAGTTTCCATAATTTGTACAGTGTCGCCGGTCTTAGCTTCGTTGTTTTCATCGTGAGCGTAGTACTTCTTTGAGTACTTAACACGCTTTCCATAGATAGGAGCACTCTTGTAAGTATCAATTACAACAGTGATAGTCTTATCCATTTTGTCTGAAACAACGCGGCCCTGGTAAACCTTACGTGCATTACGTTCTTCACTCATGCGCTAATCCTCCTTTTCGTATTCTTATTTATTTAATTGTTGTTGACGAAGAACTGTCTTAACCCGTGCAATGTCCTTGCGTACTTGCTTAAGACTTGCAGTATTTTCCAACTGGCCGGTTGCTAATTGGAAACGTAAGTTAAACAATTGTTCCTTCAGTTCCTTTTCACGGTCAAGTAGCTTGTCAGTGGTTAATCCATTCAGTTCTTGTACATAATCTTTACTTTTCATTAGATTGTCCACCTACTTCCTCACGTTGTACGATCTTAGTGCGAACTGGCAACTTGTGACCGGCAAGACGTAAAGCTTCACGAGCGACTTCTTCAGAAACGCCCCCTACTTCAAACATTACCTTGCCACGCTTTACTGGAGCAACCCATCCTTCTGGAGCACCTTTACCATTACCCATACGAACTCCGACACCTTTGCTAGTGTATGAGAGTTGTGGGAAGATTTTAATCCAAACTTTCCCACCACGCTTCATGTAACGCGTCATAGCGATACGAGCAGCTTCGATTTGACGGTTGCTAATCCAATGTGAATCAAGAGCTTGTAAACCAAATTCACCAAAAGTAACTGTTTTACCACCCTTAGCTTCACCGCGCATGTGGCCACGTTGAACCTTACGGTGCTTTACACGTTTTGGTACTAACATGTGTTACTTCCCTCCTTGTTCATCATTGTTTGAGTTCTTCTTAGTAGGAAGTACTTCACCACGGTAGATCCATGTCTTTACACCAAGAACACCATAGGTAGTGTTAGCTTCATCCCAAGAATAATCAATATCTGCACGAAGTGTATGCAAAGGAACAGTACCATCAGAGTATGATTCAATCCGTGACATATCTGCTCCATTTAACCGACCAGCAACTTGAGTCTTGATACCCTTAGCACCGGCACGCATAGCACGTTGCATAGCACCACGCATAGCACGACGGAAAGCAATACGAGCTTCCAATTGACGTGCAATACTTTCACCTACAAGGTGAGCATCTAAATCTGGCTTTTTAATTTCCACAATATTAATGTGAACACGCTTGCCAGTTAACTTGTTAAGTTCTTTACGAAGTGCTTCAACTTCTGAACCACCTTTACCAATAACCATACCTGGTTTGGCTGTATGAATTGATACGTTTACGCGATTAGCTGCACGTTCAATTTCAACGGTTGATACAGAGGCATCAGCAAGTCGCTTTTCAATATACTTACGGATCCGAAGGTCTTCGTTAAGGTAATCAGCAAAGTCCTTATCAGCGTACCACTTTGCGGTCCAATCACGAATGACCCCAACACGAAAACCATTAGGATTGATCTTTTGACCCACTATTCATTCCTCCTATCGTTCTGTAACAACCACTGTAATATGACTAGTCCGCTTATTAATTGGAGAAGCAGAACCTTTAGCACGAGGACGGAACCGTTTAAGAGTTGGTCCTTCGTTAGCAAAAGCTTCGCTTACAACCAATGAAGCACGATCTAAGTCGAAATTGTTTTCAGCGTTTGCAACAGCAGATTTTAATACTTTTTCAACATCTGAAGCGGCACCGCGAGGGGTGAACTTCAAAATAGCAAATGCTTCGGCAACACTCTTACCACGAATGGCGTCAAGTACAAGACGAACTTTACGAGCAGAAACTCGCACCATTTTGGCAGTAGCCTTAGCTGACGTAATGTTTTCAGCCATGTTTTACTTCACCCTCCTTACTTACCTGTCTTCTTGTCATCAGCAGCATGACCATGGAAAGTCCGAGTAGGAACAAATTCACCTAACTTATGACCAACCATGTCTTCTTGTACATAAACTGGTACATGCTTCCGACCATCATATACTGCAAATGTGTATCCAATAAAGCTTGGGAAAATGGTAGAACGACGTGACCATGTCTTGATGACAGTCTTCTTTTCAGAACCTTCTTGCTCCTTAACCTTCTTCAGTAATGAAGCATCAGCGAAAGGTCCTTTTTTCAAACTACGACCCATTTAGTGTACCTCCTCTCGGGTATTAAAACGTATATAAATATTAACGAGTATGTGGACCGCGCTTCCGACCACGAACAATAAACTTGTTTGAACGAGCTTTGTGTGAACGGGTCTTCTTACCAACAGTCTTCTTACCCCATGGAGAAAGAGGAGATGGTAAACCAACAGGTTGCTTACCTTCACCACCACCATGTGGGTGATCATTAGGGTTCATAACTGAACCACGAACGTGTGGACGTTGACCAGCGTAACGAGTACGACCAGCCTTACCCTTAATAATTAAGGCATGTTCGTCATTACCAACAGTACCGATAGTAGCACGGCAAGTAGCAAGAACCATACGAACTTCACCAGAAGAAAGACGAACTAAAACGTATTTTTCTTCTTTACCAAGTAATTGAGCTGAAGCACCAGCTGAACGAGCAAGTTGACCACCCTTACCTGGTTTTAATTCAATGTTGTGAATAACAGTACCAACTGGAATGTTCTTTAATGGAAGAGCATTACCAACTTTGATATCAGCATCAGGACCAGATTGAACGGTCATACCAACCTTTAAGCCTTTTGGAGCAATGATGTATGATTTAGTACCGTCAGCGTAAACAAGTAAAGCAATATTTGCAGTACGATTTGGATCGTATTCAATTGCCTTTACAGTAGCTGGAACATCATCTTTAATACGCTTAAAGTCAATAATACGGTATTGACGCTTAGTACCACCACCACGGTGACGAACAGTAATATGACCATAGCTGTTACGACCAGCAGTGTGCTTTAACGGTGCTAACAATGACTTTTCTGGTGTAGTCTTCGTGATTTCAGCGAAGTCATAACCGTTCATGTTACGACGACCGTTAGTGGTTGCTTTGTATTTACGAATTCCCACTGTTTTTTCCTCCTTTTTTTAGTGATTAGTTTTCGCTGTTATCATTAAACAGCTTAATTTCATTTGAATCAGCAGATAAAGTTACAATAGCCTTACGACGGCGCTTAGTGTATCCTTCGTAACGACCTTGACGCTTTAACTTACCTTTTACATTCATAATGTTAACTTTAACAACCTTAACGTCAAAAATTTCTTCAACAGCATTTTTAACTTGTGTCTTAGTTGCTCGTAAATCAACATCAAAAGTGTAACGTTTGTTGTCCATACCGGCCATTGATGCTTCGGTAACTACTGGACGTAAAATAATGTCACGTGCTTCCATTATGCGAGCACCTCCTCTACTTGAGAAAGAGCTGACTTAGTGATAACAATCTTTTGGTTATCAACAACGTTTAAGATGTTAACACCAGCTGGAGTAACAACAGTAGCATTTGCTAAGTTACGTGCTGATAAGGCGGCATTCTTGTCTTCATCAGTAACAACAATTAATGTCTTTTCAGCAACGTTTAAGTTACTCATAACATCAGCAAATTCCTTTGTCTTTGGTGCATCAAAGTTTAATGCATCAACTACTACAAAGCTGTTATCAAGAACCTTTTGAGAAAGGGCAGACTTGATTGCAAGTTGACGAACCTTACGAGGAAGGCTGTACTTGTAAGAACGTGGAGTAGGTCCAAAAACAATACCACCGCCACGGAATTGTGGTGAGCGAATTGACCCTTGACGAGCACGACCAGTACCCTTTTGACGCCATGGCTTCTTACCGCCACCGCTAACAGCAGAACGGTTCTTTACAGCATGTGTACCTTGACGTAATGAAGCACGTTGACGCAAAATAGCATCGAATACAACATTTTCATTTGGTTCTACACCAAATACTGCATCGTTCAATTCAACAGTACCATTTTGGCTACCATCTTGTTTATACAAATTAACGCTAGTCATTATTTACTTCCTCCTTTCTTCTTATTTATTGTGTTGCTTACTAAGGCTCTTCTTAGTGTTAGCCTTAACAGAGTTCTTAATAGTTACGTAAGACTTGTTTGCACCAGGCACATTACCCTTAATGAGTAATACGTTGTTGTCAAGATCAACCTTAACAACTTGTAAATGTTGCATAGTGACAGTCTTGCCACCCATACGACCAGGAAGCTTCATACCTTTGAAGACCCGGTTGATAATTGCACCTAATGAACCAGGACGACGATGATAACGAGAACCGTGTGCCATAGGTCCACGAGATTGGTTATCCTTATGGATGTTACCTTGGTAACCATGACCCTTGGTAGTACCCGTAACGTCGACAGTTTCACCTTCTGCGAAAACGTCAGCCTTAACTTCGTCTCCGACTTTAATGTCCCCTAATTCAGCGTCGCGGATTTCACCGATGAAGCGCTTAGGGGTCGTATTTGCTTTTGCTGCATGACCTTGTTCAGGTTTGTTACTCAAAACTTCCCGCTTGTCATCGAAACCAAGTTGTACGGCATTGTAACCATCATTTTCAACAGTCTTGATTTGCATTACAACGTTTGGTGTTACGTCGATAACAGTAACTGGAACTAATTCACCATTATCAGTGAACACTTGAGTCATTCCAACCTTTTTACCTAAGATTCCTTTGGTCATGAGTACACCTCCAATTTTCTGTTTTATGTATAATTCTTATTCTAACAATTAAAGCTTAATTTCAATGTCAACACCACTTGGAAGATCGAGCTTCATTAATGAATCAACAGTCTTTGGTGTTGGGTCAACAATATCGATCAAACGCTTGTGAGTACGCATTTCGAATTGCTCCCGAGACTTCTTAAACTTGTGTGGTGAACGAATAACTGTGTAAATAGTCCGTTCAGTTGGTAACGGAATAGGACCTGAAATTTGAGCACCTGTCCGCTTAGCAGTATCAACAATCTTGTCAGCTGATTGATCTAAGATACGGTGTTCATAAGCCTTTAACCGAATACGAATCTTTTGTTTTGCCATTATGTTCCCTCCTTCGTCAGATTTGAAATTTGACTAGCTCCGCGGAAATTACCGCCACATCCTGTGGCAAAGCGGCCGGGTGTGTCGCAACCTTCCGCATCAACGCTTCGCAGCTTAATACTATATGGGGGTAAGGCAAATCTACCTCCAAAGCTCAAGCACCTATCCATAATACTAAAGAAACACGATTAGTTCAAGTAATTTCCTAAAATATTTTCGATTGAAATATTTTTGTAAAATTCGTATTTTATTTTACTACTAAAATATGAAATTTCTTTTTCTTAAATATCAACATCCTATATCTGAGGCTAACTAATGGATTTTTTATGTAAACAAAAAAGAACTGTAATATTCAAACTACAGTCCTTTGATGGATTTGAGATTAAGATGTCAATAATTAGTTATTGCCACCATTTTTCTTAATGATATCTTCTTGCACAGACTTAGGAACAGCTGAGTAGTGATCGAAAGTCATAGTGAAAGTACCACGTCCTTGAGTAGCAGAACGTAATGCAGTAGCGTAACCAAACATTTCTGAAAGTGGAACGAATGAGTGAATTAATTGTGCATTACCACGTTCTTCCATTCCATCAATAGTACCACGACGAGCTGTTACTTGACCCATAACATCACCCATGTTGTCTTGAGGTACAACGATATCAACCTTCATGATTGGTTCAAGGATAACTGGATCAGCCTTCTTAGCAGCATTCTTAAGAGCTAATGATGCAGCAACCTTGAAGGCAGCTTCACTAGAATCGACTTCGTGGTAACTACCATCATAAAGCTTAGCATGCATATCAACAAGTGGGTAACCAGCAAGGACACCGTTTTGCATAGCTTCCTTTAATCCTTGTTCAACAGCAGGGATGAATTCACGAGGAACAACACCACCAACAATGGCGTCTTCAAATTCAAATCCTTCCCCTTCTTTAAGTGGTGTAAATTCAATCCATACATCACCGTATTGACCTTTACCACCAGATTGACGAACAAACTTACCTTGGGCACTTGCTGTCTTAGTAAATGCTTCACGGTATGAAACTTGTGGCTTACCTACAGTAACTTCAGCATGGAATTCCCGACGAAGACGTTCCACAATGATATCAAGGTGTAATTCACCCATACCAGCAATTAAGGTTTCACCAGTTTCAGGGTTTGTTTCAGCCTTAAAGGTTGGATCTTCTTCAGCAAGCTTTTGAAGTCCCTTGTCCATCTTATCCTGATCAGCCTTTGACTTAGGTTCAACAGAAACTTGAATAACTGGTTCTGGGAAGTCCATTGATTCAAGTTGAAGTGGGTGATCTGGATCAGTTAATGAATCACCTGTAGTGGTGTTCTTCAAACCAATAGCAGCTGCGATATCACCGGAGAATACTTCAGGAATTTCTTGTTGTTGGTTAGAGTGCATTTGAAGCAAACGACCAATACGTTCACGCTTGTCCTTAGTAGCATTGAGGACATATGAACCAGATTGAAGTGAACCAGTGTAAACACGTAAGAATGTTAAACGACCAACGAATGGGTCAGTAGCAATCTTAAATGCTAAAGCAGCAAATGGCTTGTCATCACCAGCAGTTAATTCAATTTCATTACCATCAGCATCATGAGCAACAAAAGGCTTAACATCAAGTGGTGATGGTAGGTAATCGATAACAGCATCAAGCATCATTTGGATACCTTTATCCTTGTAAGCTGAACCAGCTAATACAGGGAAAATCTTTTCGTCCAAAGTTCCACGACGAATTGCAGCTTTAATTTCGTCAACTGAAATTTCTTCACCTTCAAGATACTTTTCCATGAGGTCATCGTCAATGTCAGCTAAAGTTTCAACCATTTCATCATGACGCTTCTGAGCTTCTTCCTTCATATCATCAGGAATATCAACAGTGTCCCAGTTAGTACCAAGCTTGTCTTCATCGTAAACATAGGCAACCATCTTAACTAAGTCAACTAAACCGATGAAATCATCTTCAGCACCAATTGGCATTTGAATTGGAAGTGGAGTAACATTCAAACGATCTTTAATAGTTTGAACAGAGTAATCAAAGTTAGCACCAATTTTATCCATCTTGTTAGCAAAAACAATTCGTGGAACATTAAATTGGTCAGCTTGACGCCAAACAGTTTCAGTTTGTGGTTCAACACCAGCTTGGGCATCAAGAACTGTTACAGCACCATCAAGAACCCGCAAAGCACGTTCAACTTCGACAGTGAAGTCCACGTGTCCTGGAGTATCAATGATGTTGATACGGTTATCCTTCCAAACAGCTGTTGTAGCTGCTGAAGTGATAGTAATACCACGTTCCTTTTCTTCATCCATCCAGTCCATTTGTGAAGCACCATCATGGGTTTCACCAATTTTGTGAATCTTACCAGTATAGTAAAGAATCCGCTCAGTTGCAGTCGTCTTACCGGCATCAATGTGTGCCATGATACCGATGTTACGAGTTTTAGCAAGTGGGTATTCACGTTTATTAGCCATCTTAAAAGAGTATCTCCTTCCAAAATATGGTTATACTTATTTTAGCATTTATTTTCAAAAAGGGGTGACGCTTGAGTACAAATTACGTCACCCCTTCACTGAAACTAGTTAAATAACCAGTATCAATTGACAGTGATTATTACCAGCGGTAGTGTGCGAATGCACGGTTGGCTTCTGCCATACGGTGCGTATCTTCACGCTTCTTAACTGATGCTCCGGTATTGTTTGAAGCATCAATGATTTCACGTGCAAGACGTTCAACCATAGTGTGTTCTCCACGCAAACGTGCGTATTGAACAATCCAACGAAGACCTAATGTAGTACGACGGTCTGGACGAACTTCAATCGGAACTTGGTAGTTTGAACCACCAACACGACGAGCCTTAACTTCCAAAACAGGCATAACATTTTCCATTGCTTGTTGGAATACTTCAACTGGATCATTACCAGTTTCGTTCTTAATTTCATCAAAAGCAGCGTATAAAATCTTAGTAGCAGTTCCACGCTTACCATCAATCATCAAGTGATCAATTAAGCTAGTAACCAACTTTGAGTTGTACATTGGATCTGGTAAAATTTCACGCTTTTGTACATGTCCTTTACGTGGCATTACTTAACTCCTCCTTAAATTACTTCTTATCCTTAGGCTTCTTAGCACCGTACTTAGAACGTGATTGCATACGGCCTTCAACACCGGCAGTATCTAGAGTACCACGGATGATGTGGTAACGAACCCCAGGTAAATCCTTAACACGACCACCACGAATTAAAACAACTGAGTGTTCTTGGAGGTTATGACCAATACCAGGAATGTAAGCAGTAACTTCGATTAAGTTTGAAAGACGTACACGGGCGTACTTCCGTAAAGCTGAGTTAGGCTTCTTAGGTGTCATAGTACCCACACGAGTAGCAACTCCACGCTTTTGTGGTGATGGAGTCTTAATTTCTTCTTTCTTGAAAGTGTTGTAAACATAACCAAGAGCTGGTGACTTTGACTTGCCCTTGTGGCTCTTACGGCCTTTACGTACCAATTGGTTAATGGTTGGCATTATTTTTTCCCCTTCCTTATCTAAGTCCACACATCCAGGCGGTTCATTTTTATGAATAAAAAAAGTTCCTGCATGTGTTATACAATTGTCGTGCCTTCGTTGACGCATCTGCCCAACGACAGACACTCCGTTGCTAAAAAAGCACCTTAAATAGACTATCATGCACTCATATGAATGTCAATGTATCATTGATTATTTCTTTTAAATCATTAATTTTGAAGTGCAATTACACAAAAAATACGTATTTAATAATTAGGAGGGTTATCATGTCAATTATTTCGTTTATATTCGGTGCATCATTAGCATCATTCATCGCTTCTTACAGCTATCGACTCGCTGCTAATCAGCCACTAATGTTTCCGCGCTCTTATTGTGATAACTGTCGCTTAACCCTGTGCTGGTGGCAGCTTATTCCTATTTTAAGTTTTGTTATACTCCGCGGACAATGTTTTTACTGTAAACAAAAAATAAATTTTTATCTACCATTAGTTGAATTGCTTTCCGGAACCGCCTTCGCTATTTTAATTATTTATGAACCACTTCATGACTCCATTATTATTATCTTTTTGACGTGTCTAATTTTTCTTGCATCGACCGATTTTTTTGCCCAAGTTATATATTCTTATTACCTAATTGGACTTTTTCCTGTTGCTTTTCTCTCCGTTCCGCAAGACTATCTTTATAATTTTATCTCTGCGTGTATATTAGCAATCAGCCTATTGCTCTTTGCAGCGCTAACTAAGACCCTAGGAAATGGTGATATAGAGTTTCTGTTCATTATTTGCCTTATTTGGGGCTGGAAGCAAACTCTTTTAATTATTCAAATTAGCTCAATAATTATGCTTGTTTGTTTTTTGACTACTCATAAAGCTAAATTACCCTTTATTCCAGCTTTAGCATTTACCACATTCCTTAGTATCTTTATTCAGGGATGCTAAAAAACTCCAAGAATTGATGTTTTAGTCAAAATTCTTGGAGTTTTGCACAGTTAAAATTAACTTACTTTATCTTGCTTTACCGGCTTCAATTTAACAACAAAAAGATTTTGTCCAAATTGTGCAAGGTTTTCTATATTCTGCAGCAACAACAATAGCCAGGAAAAGGCCAAGCCAAATTCAAACAATTCAAAAGCGGTCAAAGAAAGATAATTTGATAGCTTAAAAACAATATATTCAATACTCATCACAGCCCCAATGGTATATGAAATTGTTAAAAATTGTTTAGTGACTTCCGGTAGGACCCACCTAATTACAACTATTAGGATCAACATAATATAAACAAGCCACATTGCGATTCGATCATGCAAAACATGAAATTCCGGATTATTAGGAAAAAGGCCAATAGCTGCAATACATACTGCCAACATAATTAATAACCAACGTAAAGCCTGAATTTTATAACCATGATATCGTCGTTGAATATTGACAAACAAGTAGTCTACTAAGGCAATCATTAATAAACCAGTAAAAATTAACGTTATATTAAACTGGAAATTTGTTGAATTTTTAGCAGTTCCTAAAAAGCTAAAGTTATAGCGCCACCAATCTCTTGAGGAATTAGTCAACATCGAAAACAACATTCCCCCAATAATCATAATTGTTAACAGATTGGTAATCACACTAGACGATAATGTTAATGCTAAGTTAATCATTATGTAGTTTAGTGCTGCTAGTATTACAAATATAAATGCGGTCGCAGTATAAATATCAAACCGAGCATCCTTAAACATCTGGCCAAATAGCCAAAAAATAGCTGAAAAAGAAAAGGCAATAATTAAGCCACACGCAATTGTAATTGTTGGCAAACTTCGCCAATGAAAATCTTTGCTAGGACCCTTTCCCAAAATTTTAGTAATGATAAATGTCATTAAAAATGATAGTACACCGCTACACACGCCTAAGAATAACGCACCATTTGCAATAGAATAATCATCGCCAGTTATTGGGACTGTACTAATCTTTTTCAAACTAAAAAAGATCAAAAAAACACTAGCTAAAATAATTGCTGGAATAACATACCAAAAAATATTAATCTTAGGCAGCTGATCGCTTACTTTTATAGGACGAATATTAATTTGTTTATGATTAACACTAAGCGATAACTCTTCACCAATTGAAAAATCAGTTTTATCAAAAGCCGATTCAGGAATTTCTATTTGATATTTTTTAACCAAGTAATCACCTCATTCAAAGAAAAAAGGCAATAGCACCCTATACAGGTTACCATTGCCTTTTTTATATTAGTTTTGCTTATCTTCTTCTTTTAACTTTGCCTCAATATCTTTAATTGAGTAAGCAGCTACACTAACTTCTTTTGGCTTGATATTCCGGTAAGCACTCATACCAGTACCTGCAGGAATAATCTTACCAATAATAACATTTTCTTTCAAACCAACTAATGGATCATTCTTACCACGAATAGCGGCATCAGTTAATACACGTGTAGTTTCTTGGAATGAGGCAGCTGATAAGAAACTGTTTGTCTCTAAGGCAGCCTTAGTAATACCAAGAATTACCGGACGAGCCGTTGCAGGAATGTTACCAGCAACTAACGTGTCCTTGTTAGCATCACGGAATTGACTAATATCCATTAATTGACCAGGTAATAGATCAGTATCACCTGGATCCATAACGCGAACTTTCCGCATCATTTGACGAATCATAATTTCAACGTGCTTATCTAACAAGTCAATACCCTGCATACGGTAAACACCTTGAACTTGTGACAAGAGATAAGTTTCAGTAGAAAGAACGTCACGAACCTGAATTAATTCCTTAGGATCAATTGAACCTTCATTAAGTGGTGCTCCACGATGAATAAAGTCACCTTCAGCAACCTTCATTCGTGCAGTGATTGGAAGTGTGTAAGTCCGCGTATCAGTTTCACCCTTAACAGTAATATCTTTGGTTCGTTCAGCTGGATTTTCTTCAATCGATACAACCTCACCAGTAACTTCAGTAATTGTTGCACGACCCTTAGGATTACGTGCTTCAACAATTTCTTGGATACGAGGAAGACCTTGAGTAATATCATCGTTACCAGCAACCCCACCAGTGTGGAAGTTACGAAGAGTTAACTGAGTACCTGGTTCACCAATTGATTGAGCAGCAACAGTTCCGACAGCTTCACCGGCCTCTACACGATCACCGGTAGCGGCATTTCGTCCATAACAACGTTCACAAACACCATGTTCAGTATTGCAAGTAAATGCTGAACGAATAGTTACTTTCTTAACGCCCGCATCAACAATCTTTTGCGCCATTGCTTCATCAATAAGAACGTTCTTATCAACAATCTTTTCGCCAGTCTTAGGATCGAAAACGGACTTCATAGTGTAACGACCCATAATCCGATCGTAAAGCGGTTCAATCATTTCATTACCATTAGTAATAGCAGTAACTTCAAGCCCACGATCAGTACCACAATCTTTTTCACGAACAACAACATCTTGCGCAACATCAACAAGACGCCGAGTTAAGTACCCCGAGTTAGCAGTCTTCAAGGCTGTATCAGTCATACCTTTACGAGCACCGTGAGATGAAATAAACATTTCCAAAACAGAAAGTCCTTCATAGAAGTTTGACTTAACAGGTAATTCCATGATTTTACCGTTTGGTGATGCCATTAATCCACGCATTCCAGCTAACTGAGTAAAGTTTGAAATGTTACCCCGAGCACCGGAGTCAGACATCATGTTAATTGGGTTATGGATATCCATGTGTTCAATTAACTTGTTTTGAACTTCATCCTTAGCATCATTCCATGCACCAATTACTCGTTCATAACGTTCATCATCAGTAATTAGTCCACGACGGAATTGTTTTGTAATTAAAGCAACCTGCTTTTGTGCTTTATCAAGGATTTCTGGTTTTTCTGGCAAGTCGTGAATATCAGACATAGCAGTAGTCAAACCAGAAATAGTTGATTCATAGTATCCAAGGTCCTTAATACGGTCCAAGAATTGAGAAGTCTTAGTAACTTTGTAACGCTTGTACACTTCCGCAATCAAGTCAGATAAGAAGCCCTTCTTGAATGGCGGAACTAATGGTGCGTTTTCAAGGTATTCCTGAATATCTTGACCTGGTTCCAAGAAGAAACGGTCATCTACACCATTTTGAATATTTGCATCTGTTGGTTCATTGATGTAAGCAAAATCCTTAGGCATAATTCGGTTGAAAAGAAGTTTACCAACCGTTGTTACCATGATTTTGCCCCGTTGTTCATCAGTAAATGGCTTTTCTGGGAATGCAGATACTTGAACCCCAACACGGGTTTGTAATGAAACATAATCATTACGGTATGCAATTTCTGCTTCGTCAGTATCCTTAAAGATCATTCCTTCACCTTCACGACCCTTATCTTCAGTAGTCATGTAGTAGTTACCAATAACCATATCCTGTGATGGTGATACAATAGGTTCCCCATCACGAGGACTAAGAATATGGTGAGCAGCAAGCATCAGCAAACGTGCTTCTGCTTGTGCTTCATCAGATAACGGAACGTGAATAGCCATTTGGTCACCATCAAAATCGGCATTGTATGCTGAACATACTAATGGGTGAAGACGCATTGACTTCCCAGAAACCAAAATTGGTTCAAAAGCCTGAATACCTAATCGGTGGAGAGTAGGTGCCCGGTTTAATAGAACCGGGTGCTCTTTAATAACATCTTCTAATACATCAAAGACATCATCATCACTACGATCGATCTTTCGCTTAGCTGCTTTAACATTAGCAGAAAGACCACGCTTAACCAATTCATGCATGATGAATGGCTTGAACAATTCAAGAGCCATTGGAACAGGTAGTCCCATTTGATTTAACTTCAACGATGGACCAACATCAATAACTGAACGACCAGAGTAGTCAACACGCTTACCAAGTAAGTTTTGACGGAAACGTCCCTGCTTACCTTTAAGCAAGTGTGAAAGTGACTTCAATGGACGATTACCTGGTCCAGCAACCGGACGGCCACGACGACCATTATCAATCAAAGCGTCAACTGCTTCTTGAAGCATCCGTTTTTCGTTTTGAACGATAATTCCTGGAGCTTGTAATTTAAGAAGACGCTTTAAACGATTATTACGGTTAATAACCCGCCGATATAGATCGTTCAAATCAGATGTAGCAAATCGTCCACCTTCAAGTTGAACCATTGGCCGTAAATCAGGTGGCATAACTGGAATTACATCCATAACCATCCATTCAGGCTTATTTCCAGATTTAATGAAAGCTTCAAGAATATCAAGACGACGAATAGCTCGTGTCCGTTTTTGACCAGTAGCTTCCTTCAATTCTTCTTTTAATTCAGCAGCTTCCTTATTTAAATCAACATCTGCCAGAAGTTTTTGGATCGCAGCAGCACCCATTTCAGCCTTAAAACGGTCACCGTATTCTGCTTTCTTATCACGATACTCAGCTTCAGTTAAAAGCTGCTTCTTTTCAAGTGGAGTGTCACCAGGATCAAGAACAACATATGAAGCAAAGTAAATAACTTCTTCAAGTGAACGTGGACTCATATCTAATACGAGCCCCATTCGACTTGGAATCCCTTTAAAATACCAAATATGGGATACTGGAGCAGCTAATTCAATGTGCCCCATCCGTTCACGACGAACTTTTGCACTTGTAACCTCAACACCACAACGGTCACAAACACGACCTTTGTAACGGATACGCTTGTACTTTCCACACGCACATTCGTAATCCTTGGTTGGGCCAAAGATTCGTTCGTCAAACAGACCTTGCTTTTCTGGCTTCAATGTCCGGTAGTTAATCGTCTCAGGTTTTTTTACTTCCCCATATGACCAACTACGGATCTTATCTGGAGATGCCAGACCGATCTGCATACTTTCAAATTTATTGACATCAATCAAAGGATGTTCCTCCTTCTTTCAGTAAACCGTAGCAACCTAAATATTAATTTTGATTAGTTTTGTCATCGGTAGTTGATGAAGTTGCTTCAGATTTATTTTCTTCATCGTTCTTCTTTTCTTCTGTCTTATGCTGTTCTGCATACTTAGCTAATGCATCAACATTTACAACTTCATCGTCATCTTCATCCATGTTCTTCAATTGAATTTCTTCATTGTTACCATCAAGAACCTTCATATCAAGGCCTAATGCTTGTAATTCCTTAACAAGAACACGGAATGATTCTGGAACACCTGGCTTAGGAATTGGCTGACCATTGATGATGGCATCGTAAGTCCGAACACGACCAACCGTATCATCTGACTTGTAAGTAAGAATTTCTTGAAGCGTGTAAGCAGCACCATAAGCTTCAAGAGCCCAAACTTCCATTTCACCAAAACGCTGTCCACCAAACTGAGCCTTACCACCTAATGGCTGTTGCGTAACAAGTGAGTAAGGACCAGTAGAACGAGCGTGGATCTTATCATCAACCATGTGAGCTAGCTTAAGGTAATGCATGGATCCAACGGCGATTCGGTTTTCAAATGGTTCACCGGTACGTCCATCATAAAGGATCGTCTTACCATCTTCTGGGAAACCTGACTCACGAACAGCATCCCAAACATCCTTATCAGATGCACCATCAAATACTGGAGTTGCCATGTGAATGCCAAGACGACGAGCAGCCATTCCTAAGTGTAATTCAAGAAGCTGACCAATATTCATACGACTTGGCACACCCATTGGACTAAGCATAATATCAATTGGTGTTCCATCTGGCATATATGGCATGTCTTCTTCCGGCACAACGATAGAAACAGTACCCTTGTTACCGTGACGTCCAGACATCTTGTCTCCCACTTGAATCTTACGTTTTTGAGCAATGTAAACTCGAACCATTGTGTTTACACCAGGTGATAATTCATCACCGTTTTCACGAGTGAAGACCTTAACATCTTGAATAATTCCGCCACCACCGTGAGGAACACGTAATGATGTATCACGAACTTCACGTGACTTTTCACCAAAGATAGCATGAAGTAATCGTTCTTCTGCGGATAATTCTGTCATTCCTTTTGGTGTAACCTTACCAACTAAAATATCACCATCATGAACTTCGGCACCGACACGAACAATACCATTTTCGTCAAGATCCTTCAAAGCATCGTCACCAACGTTAGGGATCTCTCGCGTCATTTCTTCCGGTCCAAGCTTAGTTTCACGTGCTTCAGATTCATAAGATTCAATATGAATTGAAGTATAAACATCATCCTTAACTAACCGTTCGTTAATGGCAATGGCATCTTCGAAGTTGTATCCTTGCCAGGTCATAAAGGCAATCAGTGGGTTTTGACCAAGAGCCAATTCACCTTGTTCCATTGATGGACCATCGGCTAAAACATCGTCAGCATCAACATGTTCACCAACTTTAACAATTGGTCGTTGGTTGTAGTTCTTACCACCGTTTGAACGACGGAACTTCATTAACTTGTAAGTATCAAGCGTGCCGTCTTCTTCGCGAACACGAACTTCACGTGCATCAACATATTCAACCGTTCCTGGCTTCTTCGCAATCATTGCAACACCAGAGTCATGAGCAGCTTTGTAGTCGATACCAGTACTTACTAATGGTGCATGTGGATTAATCAAAGGAACAGCTTGCCGCTGCATGTTGGCACCCATCAAAGCACGGTTAGAGTCATCGTTTTCAAGGAATGGAATACATGCGGAAGCGACAGAAACAACTTGCTTAGGAGAAACATCCATGTAATCGATATTCTCGACACTTGTTTCAATGTAATCATCCTTATCACGAGCCATTACCTGGTCATCTACAAATGAACCATCATCATTTAATGGTGTGTTAGCCTGTGCGATGATAAAGTTATCTTCTTCATCGGCAGTTAAGTAATCGATCTTATCAGTTACCTTATGATCTTTCCATGAAACACGACGGTATGGAGTTTCAATAAAACCATATTTATTTACCCGAGCGTATGAAGAAAGACTATTGATAAGTCCAATGTTAGGTCCTTCAGGTGTTTCAATAGGACACATCCGACCATAGTGAGTATAGTGAACGTCCCGCACTTCATATCCAGCACGATCACGAGTCAAACCACCAGGACCAAGGGCTGAAAGACGCCGTTTATGAGTTAATTCACCTAATGGGTTCGTTTGGTCCATGAATTGAGAAAGTTGAGATGAACCAAAGAATTCTTTAATAGAAGCAACAACAGGTCGAATGTTAATTAATTGTTGCGGTGTAACGGTATCAGGATCCTGAATTGACATCCGCTCACGAACAACCCGTTCCATGCGGGCAAGCCCAATCCGGAATTGATTTTGAAGTAATTCACCAACTGAACGAATTCGACGGTTACCTAAGTGGTCAATATCATCTGTACTACCAATACCTTCTTGTAAATTAAAGAAGTAATTCAAGGAAGCAAGAATATCAGCAGGTTCAATATGCTTGTATTCTAATGGAATATGACCGTTACCGATGATAGGCACAACACGGTCAGGATCATTCTTAGAATATACTAGAATCTTTTGTAATTTAACCGGCTCCGTCACAACAGCTTCATCGGATGGAGTATACGTAATAGTCTTAAAGTCATCACGATCTAAGTAAGGTTCAAGCTTTTTGAGCAATTCCTTAGTAACAGTATCGCCCTTTTGAGCTAATACTTCTCCAGTATCCGGATCAGCTAAAGTTTCTGCTAAGGTTTCACCAAGTAAACGGTACTTAAGCATTAACTTCTTGTTAGTCTTGTAACGACCAACTGGTGCCATGTCATAGCGTTTTGGATCAAAGAACCGTGCTGTCAATAGGCTCCGAGCTGAATCGGCTGTCTTTGGCTCACCAGGACGAAGACGTTCATAAATATCCTTTAATGATTCTTCAACTCGGGAGTCTTCTGCATTTTTGTGAACATCTTTATCTAAAGTTAATGACAATGTTTCACTATCGCCACCAAACATGTCGATAATTTCATCATCAGAACCAAAACCTAATGCCCGAATTAATTCAGTCATTGGTAACTTACGAGTCCGATCGATCCGAACATATGAAACATTCTTAGCATCAGTTTCATACTCTAACCATGCACCACGGTTAGGAATGAAAGTTGCTCCGTAGTTTGGCCGACCATTCTTATCATTTTCTTCACTGTAGTAGACACCTGGAGAACGAACTAATTGTGAAACGATAACCCGTTCTGCACCATTGATAATGAAAGTACCTTGGTCAGTCATGAGCGGGAAGTCACCAAAGAATACATCTTGAGACTTAATCTCACCAGTCTCATGGTTAGTTAACCGTAACGTAACATGAAGTGGTGCTGAGTAGTTAGCATCGTGTTCACGAGCTTCATCAACAGTATACTTAGGTTCTAAAAGTTGATAGTCAACGAATTCCAAAGATAGCTTACCTTGGAAATCATCAATTGGCATAATATCATCAAACATTTCCCGCAAACCTTTATCCATAAACCAATTGTAAGAATCGGTTTGGATTTCAATAAGGTTTGGCAATTCGAGAACTTCTTTAATTCGCGAGTAGCTCCGACGGGTACGGTGCTTACCGTATTTAACTAAATGTCCAGCCAAACTGTTCACCTCTCTAATTTATTCCGTAAGCCCATTTAAATATTACATTTTGATTACAATTTGCCTAAAATACAACTTTTGGGCAAAAAAAATCCAAAAACAGTTCAATGACTGTCTTTGGCTTTTATGCAGAACCAGATGGACAATAGATCACCGGGTTCAAATGAACTCACAATTACATACTATTAAAGTATACGAGTTCTATTAAATTTTGTCAATATTTTTTTGAATGTTTTTTATCCTTTTCCGCCCCAATTTGATAAACCATTAATAATGCAGTCTAGAATTAATTGGTCACGCTGTTCAGGCGTAATAGAATGACCGCCAATTAGTTGAGAAGTGCCAAAAATTGGAGTTAATCCTGCAATGAATAATTCTGCTGCTTCTTTAGGAAGAATATCTGGACGCAACTCTACTTCTGGTTGGCGGAAGAAGGCAGCAATTGGTTCCAAATAATCCATTGTAAAGATCATATTAAGCTTTTGCTGTGCACTCTTAGATAAGAGACGCATTGCTTGGTTGTATTGATCATAAATACTCAATGGATGGTGTTTTTTCAATGCCTTAGTAATTTGCCATAATTGTTCATTAGGCGACAAATCATGTTTTCGCATTACCTTGTTGATATCCTGACGAACTTTTCCGCATAAGTTGGTCATTACATCAAGATACAAAACTTCCTTGTCACTGAAATGGTGGTATAAGGCCGGTTGTGTAATGCCGATTTGCTTGGCAATATCCCGTGTAGAAGTTTCACCAAAACCTTTTTGTAAGAATAATTTTGTGGCGGTTTTCAAGATCGCTTGTCTCGTCTTTTCTAATTGTTCCGCACGCTTCATCTATTATTCATCCCCTATTTTTTGATTATTAATTATCTGATAAACACATTATAAGACTATAACTTATCTTTTGACAACTGTTTTAGAAAAATAATCATCAAATGTGATAAATGAGTGCTATTTAGCTGGCAAATTATCGTTATCATTAGAGAACATATCTGGCATAATCAGCATTATTACCGATGAAAAATTATCAGTTATATTTAATAACGTATTTAAAATTAAAATGATGATAATTCCCAATATTGGATCATCATCACTTAAAAATCTTACTTATTCAAATTTAATTCAACAGCTTTATCTTCGTCTGCTTTTTTTACCTTAAAAGTAATTTTTCCTTGGTGAGCGCCAACCGTAACATCGTCACCAACATTAATCTCACCGCTTAATAACCCTGTACTCAAATCATCTTCGACATAGTCCTGCAAAGCACGGCGTAATGGTCGCGCACCATAAGCAGGATCATACCCAAGTTTTGCAATTAAATCAATTGCGGCAGGGGTCACTTTTAAGTTAATCCCTTGTTCACTTACTCGCTTATTCAAGTCTGCAACCATTAACTTAACGATTTGGTGAAGTTCCTTCTTTTGTAGCGAATGGAAGATAATCGTTTCATAAATTCGGTTAATGAATTCGGGACGGAAGTAAAGTTTCATTTGCTGTTTAATAGCAGCTGACATCGCATTGTAGTCTTGGGACATATCTTTTGCTCCAAAGCCTACTTCCTTTTCATCTTGCAATTGGGTTGCTCCAAGATTTGAGGTCATAATAATGATCGTATTTCGAAAATCTACCCGTCGTCCTTTAGCATCGGTTAAGTACCCATCATCTAAAACTTGTAGTAGTAAATTAAATACGTCTGGGTGGGCCTTTTCAGCTTCATCTAATAAAACAACAGAGTATGGGTGCTGGCGTACTTTTTCGGTCAACTGACCGCCTTCATCATAGCCAACATATCCAGGAGCAGCCCCGATTAGACGACTAGTACTATACTTTTCCATATACTCAGACATGTCAATCCGAATCATATTATCTTCTGATCCGAAAATAGCTGCCGCCAGCGCTTTAGCTAACTCTGTCTTTCCTACCCCTGTTGGCCCTAAGAACATGAACGAACCGATTGGACGACTTGGATCCTTTAACCCGCTTCGTGCCCGCCGGATCGCTTTGGCCACTACCGCAACAGCTTCATCTTGCCCAATTACCCGTTGATGAAGAACTTTTTCAAGATTAACTAAGCGTTCACTTTCGCTCTTTTTTAACTGTGTCAACGGAACACCTGTCCATTCGGCAACAACTTGGGCAATATTTTCACCAGTTACCTTTAATTTATAATTTTGTGAATTTTTCTTTTGATTGCGCTGCTCTTTACGGTCAATCTTATCTTTAAGCGCTAATTCTTGTTGACGAAGCGTTGCTGCCTGATCAAAGTCTTGGTTATCAATTGCCTCTTCCTTCTGTGCCCGCAAGTCTTCTAACTGACTCTCAAGAGATGGTTGCCGGTTCTTTTTATCTTCAGCATCAATTCTGACCATTGCTGCCGACTCATCAATTAAATCAATTGCTTTGTCAGGCAGGAATCGATCAGAAATATAACGATCAGACAGTTTAACTGCTTGTTCTAATGCATCATCAGTAATCCTAGCATGGTGATGTTCTTCATATTTTGGTCTTAAGCCGCGTAGGATTTGGAGAGTTTGATCTGTCGTTGGTTCGTCTACTTGGACAGTCGCAAATCGCCGTTCAAGAGCGGCATCAGATTCAATATACTTTTGATACTCGTCAAGGGTCGTGGCACCAATTGTTTGCAATTCACCACGCGCCAATGCAGGTTTTAAGATATTTGAGGCATCAATAGCACCTTCTGCACCCCCAGCACCAATTAGCGTATGAAGCTCATCGATGAAAAGAATTACATGCCCATCAGTTTGAATCTCATCAATGACTTTCTTTAGCCGGTCCTCAAATTCACCACGATATTTAGTACCTGCAACTAATGATCCCATATCTAACATCATTAATCGTTTATTTGCCAGCTCATCTGGTACCTTTCCATCAACCATTCGCTGAGCTAAGCCTTCTGCAATCGCTGTCTTCCCTACTCCTGGTTCTCCAATTAGAACCGGATTATTTTTGGTACGACGGCTGAGAATTTGTTCTACACGTTTAACTTCTTTCTCTCGCCCAATAACAGGATCAAGGCGGCCATTACGGGCTAGTTCTGTCATATCCCGAGCTAATTTATCCAAAGTAGGTGTGCCATTTTGCTGAGGCCGTCGCCGTACTTGTTGCCGATTTGCCGACCGTTGCTGGTTATCGGCAATTCCTAATCGTCGTAAAATAACCTTCCTCATCTGCCGTGGCACAATATCTAGACTGTATAGAATACGCGAAGATAGGACGCTCTCATCAGCAATTAAAGCTAATAATAAGTGTTCAGTTCCTATCTTTAACGCATGCATTTGTTGGGCCTCTCTACCAGCTAGTGATAGTACCTGTTTTGCTTTAGGTGAATATGGTAGATAATCTGATGCTCCTAAGTTTTCCATCGTCCCATAACCAATTAGACGTTCAATTTCTTCACGAATATCATCACTGGTTACAGAAAATTGTTCAAAAATCTTATTAGCAATGCCATCTTTATCCATTGAGAGAGCAAGCAAAAGGTGTTCAGTGCCCACTGCTTGATGTTTAAAATATTTTGCTTGTTCCTGCGCAATTGCTAGAACATGCTTTGCACTTGGTGTGAACATATTATCCATGTACAGTCCCCCTTTTAACTCTCATAGCGTAGTCGGTTCAAGAATGATATTAGAATCCGTGCTCGAAGATGATCTTCAGCTTTACTATCACCGATTGATAAAGCTTGTTTGGATAATGCCACTAACATCAAATCACCTTCACGTCTTGTAATTACGTTTTCTTCATATAATGTACGAACAATATCAAAAGCATCACGCTCACGAACCGAATCGCCAATTGCTTGAATGAGTGAGTTTAGCACATTTACGTCATCAAGTAAATTAACCCGCTCAATTCGAATATATCCACCGCCACCACGCTTGCTTTTAACTAAATAACCATTTTGAATGGTAAATCGAGTCTTTATTACATAATTAATCTGTGATGGCACAACATCAAAATGATTGGCAATCTCAGAACGTCGAATCTCGACCTGTGCTGAATCACCAAGAATTTCTTTTAAATATGCTTCGATAATATCTGAAATACTTTTATTCTCCATTATATCACCTCGGCTTCTCTGACTAATCTTGACCATTATTTTACCACACTTTTAAAACCGACGCCTAATTCTCTGATTATCTTTACTGATTTTAAGAGAATAATAAAGACTAGTGAAACCTTCTCGCTTCACTAGCCTTTTAGAGAATTAAATATGAACTATTTTAATTATTTATTGTGAACAAAATCAACAACGTTACGACCAACAACCTTATTATCCTTAAGTTCTTGAATCATGTCGTTAATTTCACTTAACTTACGAGTCTTTACAATTGGGTGAACCTTACCTTCAGCACCGAATTGGAAACATTCAGCTAAGTCTTGACGAGTACCAACTAATGAACCCGCAACAATGATACCATCAAGAACAGTCTTAGCAATGTTAAGCTTCATGTCACCTTGTGGAAGGGCAACAGCAACTAACTTACCATCTGGACGAAGAGAGTCAACAGCTTGATCAAAGGCAGCCGTCGTTACAGCAGTAACTACAGCAGCATGAACACCGCCAACCTTTTCTTGAATTTGTTGATCAACATCACCATCATGACGGTTAATCAAAATTTCAGCACCATTTTCCTTAGCAGCTTGAAGCTTGTCAGGGTTACCATCAACGGCAATAACGTGAGCGCCAAAGACATTGTGAGCAAATTGGATACCTAAGTTACCCAAACCACCAGCACCAACAATGGATACCCATTGACCTGGCTTAATGTCAGCAACCTTTAATGCCTTGTACATAGTAACACCAGCACAAGTTAATGAAGTAGCTTCAACAGGGTCAAGGCCTTCTGGAACCTTAACAGCGTAATCAGCTGGAACAATACATTGTTCAGCCATTGCACCATCGGCAGTATAACCAGCGTTAAGAACGTTCCGACAAAGGGTCTCACGACCAGTCAAACAGTATTCACAGTGTCCACAGCCCTTAAAGAACCAAGCAATTGATACTCGGTCGCCAACTTTTAAGGAAGTAACGCCAGGGGCAACCTTGGATACACGACCAACACCTTCGTGTCCAATAATCCGACCTGGCTTCTTGCCAAAATCACCAGCAGCACAGTGAAGGTCAGTGTGGCATAAACCACAGTATTCCATATCAACTAATGCTTCGCCCGGCTTTAAATCCCGGAGCTGAACATCTTTAACAGTAACGTATCCATCTACTGGATCATTAATTACAGCAGCCTTCATAAGGTAAGATCTCCTTTAATAAACAAATTACTTTTTACAATGCTTATAGTACCATAACTCCTTGACAAATTTAAAGTGAAATTTTGCACATTTATAGAACCCGTCATGATACCACTACAATATATCTACTCTTAAATCATTAACAGATAAGGAACCACCGCTTCTAAACCAATGCAAATAAATTTGTACAGTAAATCACTTACAATTTATCACTAAAAATTTACTTTTAATAAAGTCAGTTATTCTATCTCCACGAGGAATGTTATAATTTATTTAACCATTCAAAGGAGTGATATCAATGGCTTATGGATATATCACCAAGCTAAATGAAAAAGTAGAACGTCGGCATGTCCGTTACAATAATCGTTACGGGATAGCTATTGCGGCCGATATTTATGCCCCTAAAAATTTAAAAGAGGACTAATTATTACCAGCAATTATTATCGGAGCCCCATACGGAAGTACCAAGGAACAAGCCGCAGCGGTTTACGCAAATAAATTTGCACAACTTGGTTTTATCACGTTGGCATTTGACCAAGTATATATGGGAGAATCTGCTGGTGAACCTCGGCACGTTGCATCTCCTGACTTGTACGCCGAATCCTTTAGTGCAGCAGTTGATTATTTAGGAACTAAAGCTGCACATGTTAATCGGGAACAAATTAGCGTAATTGGAATTAGTGGCGGCGCAGGATTTGCGATCAGCGCGGCAGCTGTTGATACACGAATTAAGTCGGTTGTTACTATTTCACTGTATGACATGACAGATATTCGTGAAATGGCCAACCTGGCACCAGAACAGCTATTCCAGCTTAAAGATCAATTATCTCGCCAGCGCTGGGATGACTTTGAAAATGGACAGCCCGATTATCACCCATCATTCCCTGAAACGCCATATGATAGTATCGATGATTTACCAAATCAGGATAATCTAACAAACGAATGGCTCCGTTTCTATGCTCTTAAGCGGGGATTCCATCCAAATGCCCGTGGAACTGCAACTACTACTTCTAACCTTGCAATGCTCGAATTTTCTGCCATGGATTACATTAAAGAAATTTCACCGCGACCAATTTTATTTGTCTATGGGGACAAGGCGCATTCACGGTCTTATTCCGAGCGAGCTTACTACCTTGCTGATCAGCCAAAGCAGAAACTCGTTATTGAAAATTGTGAACACATTGATCTCTATGACAACATGGAAAAAATTCCTGTTGAACAAATTGCAAAGTTTATAAAAGATAGTTTTAATAAATGATCTAAGACGTCAATTGGCACTCCTAATGCTAGTTGACGTTTTTATTTATTTACTTAATCACATAAGAACAATAGTTGAAGCTTCTCAGCACTATAAGCTATAATTTTAGCCATCCTACTTTTAATTTAACAAATAGACTCTTAGGGAGACTAAATTATGAAGGAACTCAAAGTTTTTCTAATATCATCAGCTATTTTATTTTTATTTGCTATTACATATTTTATCTTGATTCCCCTCAATCTTCATTACAATGCCTACTATTACGCAACCCATATGCCGCATAAAAGATATCAATACCCTTTTATTGCCGTAATAAACGTGCGATCTGATGACCCCCTCGCTCGAAAATACGTGCCAGGATACAAAGTCGAATATTTTGGAGATGTTCGAGAAGGTTTTAATCCACAAATCCAAAGAAAAAACATCGCTCAGAATAACGACCTTCTGAGTATCTCAAATACCCTTGCAGAATATTATCCTAACGCAAGTGACGCAAACTTTGATAACGAGAACATTGAAGATGATAAATTTACTATCGATTTTGAATCAGATGGTAAGATCTATAAAATCGAACGTGGTAAAGGAATGCCTGATTATTCTGAAAAACTAATTCTTAGCGAGCTAGATCGTATTCAAAGTGAAATCAAATATCATGTGTCGAAGCCATCAATTAATCTTCAATGGCTCTGGAATATGAAGTTTGAAAAGCGGTATAGTAATTAGTATCAAATTTCTAAATAACATAAATAAAAGGACTGTCATTCAACGATTTACCGTTTAATGACAGTCCTTCTTAATATAAATCGGAATTACAAGATTTGAACTTGCGACCTCTGCGTCCCGAACGCAGCGCTCTACCAAGCTGAGCTAAATTCCGAAAAAATAAGCGCAACAGCCAGACTGTCACGCTTATTATAATAAGTGCACCCAGAAGGAGTCGAACCTTCAACCTTCTGATTCGTAGTCAGACACTCTATCCAATTGCGCTATGGGTGCATATAAGCGGAAGACGGGATTCGAACCCGCGACCCCCACCATGGCAAGGTGATGTTCTACCACTGAACTACTTCCGCATGTATCTGATAAGTTATTCCCTATCAACGATTATTAATATTACACGAAAACCTCATCAATGTCAACAAGAATTTTCAAAATATTAAATGCGGATGAAGGGACTTGAACCCTTACATCAAAATGATACAAGATCCTAAATCTTGCGCGTCTGCCAATTCCGCCACATCCGCATAATGAATGGAGGATACAGGGCTCGAACCTGTGACCCCCTGCTTGTAAGGCAGATGCTCTCCCAACTGAGCTAATCCTCCATAAATAGGCTTGCTATATAAATCAGCCTATTTAATATATCATCTAAATCTTTTTTTGTCAAACTTTATTTAAGATTTAATTCAATTAATTTTTCATCGATCATTGTTAATACTTTTTTAGCGGCAACAGGATCCTCGACAAAATCATATTTATCGCCATCAATCATCATCTTGGGACTCTCATTATAATTCTCATACCATTGAATGTAGCGTTCATTTAAATTTTTATAGTATGAATATAATGACGGATCATTTGCAATTTGTTCAAACGAGCGTCCCCGCTTTTTGATCCGTTCAAGCATGGTCTCAAATGATACTCTAATCGTAATCAATAAGTTAGGGGCTTTTTGATGTGGTTGCTCCGGTAATTCCTCCATCATATTGCCTAATAATGAAGAATAAATATTTGACTCAGTCTCAGTTGCCCGGCCCATATCCGCATTTAACTTAAATAACAATGCATCTTCAAAGATTGAGCGATCTAAGACATTTAAGTCATTAGAATATGAACTTTTAATTTCATCAAGGCGTTTATTTAAAAAGTAGATTTGTAGTAGAAATCCATACTTTTTAGGATCCTTATAAAAGAGCGGCAAAATTTTATTATCATCAACAGATTCATAAAATGCCTGACTATTAAGATGATCTGCCAATATTTTTGTCAAACTAGTCTTTCCTGCACCAATTGTACCGGCTAAAGCAATCATTTATTTTTCCCCCTGTTTACAATTTAAAAAGTCACGAACACAATTCTAACATTTAAAATAAAAAGGAGCGAGTATCAAGTAAATTTTCTCGCTCTTTAATGCTTATTAATCTTCTTTCGGTTCGTAAGATTCACCCTTTGTCCGCCGTGATAAATCAACTTTTTCAAGCGGAATTAAGTGCGTTTTATACCGAATTTTATAATATAAGAACAGAATTAGAAATAGTGGAATTCCCATATACGTGATTAAAATATTTTGCCAGTCCATCTTTACAAAGGCATCAATATTTTGACCACAAATAACGACGATACATAATACAAGGGCAAATACTGGACCAAACGGGAAGCCAGTTGCATGATACTTCAATTCGGATAGTGTATGTCCTTGTTTTAAGAATGCTTTTCTAAAACGATAGTGCGAAATTGCGATTCCTAACCAGGCAATGAATCCGCATAGTCCAGATGCACCGATTAAGTAGTTATATGCTTTAGGACCAATAAATTGCGTTGCATAAGCTGCTAACGACACAACCATTGTACCAAGCAAAGCATAAATTGGAATTCCCCGACGATTTACATAACCAAAAATTCGCCATGCATATCCTTCACGAGCCTGTGAATAAAGCATCCGCGTTGAAGCGTATAGTCCAGAATTAGCAGCTGAAATTACTGCTGTTAAGATAACGGCATTCATTACACTAGCTGCAAAAGCTAATCCCGCACGCTTGAAGACAATTGTGAATGGACTCATCGTGATGTTTGAAACATCTTGATTTAATAAATTCTTGTCAGTATAAGGCAAAATACATGCAATAACAAAGATCGCAAAAATATAGAAAAGCAAAATCCGCCAGAATGTTGAATGGATCGCCTTTGAAACAGATTTTTCTGGGGTAGCTGCTTCTCCAGCAGTGATACCGACTAATTCTGTTCCCTGGAACGAGAATCCAGCAACTAAGAAAACACTAATAATTGCCGGTACTCCGCCAACGAAAGGCGCTTGCTTATAATGGAAATTACTTAAGCCGACTGGGCGGCCACCCATAATTCCTAAAATAATTGCAACTCCCACAATTAAAAATACAACAACTGTAATAACCTTAATTAGGGCAAGCCAAAACTCGGTTTCACCATATGAACGCACTGACAAATAATTAATCAAGAAAATCAGTACCATTACGGTCAAACTAAAAATCCAGCCTGGAACATTAGGGAGCCAATAGTTCATTACAATTCCCGCAGTCGTTACGTCAACAGGAATTGTAATTGCCCAGTTAAACCAATAGTTCCAACCAAGAGCAAAACCTAATGCGGGATCAACGAATTTTGTTGAATAAGCTGAAAACGATCCGGTTAATGGCATATATGTTGCCATTTCACCTAAACTCGTCATTAGGAAATAAACCATGATCCCCATAATTCCGTATGCCACTAATGCTCCACCTGGTCCCGCTGTTGAAATAGCGGATCCACTAGCGATAAAAAGTCCGGTACCAATTGTCCCACCAAGGGCAATCATCGATAAGTGACGTGTTTCCAGCGTCCTTTCCATCTGCCCTGTCGACTTAGCTCCATCTGCCATAAATATTTCCTCCAAATTTGTGTGCTAACGTCATCATTTTCGAAGAGGATAAATTAAAAGAGCCTTCTGATCGGCAACCCTACCAGAAGACCCAACTTGAATACCTAGAATTGTTGAATCAATTTAGGAAGCGCCCCGCAACTTTCTGCGACAGTCCATAGCCTATTATGACTATGTCCCAACAGCTACCAAAAATAAGTTAGGTAGTGTTTCGGCATATTTCCCTTTCACCAATGCTACGATGCTTATTCATCTAACACAAGCTACTAATAAAATATGCAACCTCTTCATCGAATGAAATTATACCCTACTCAAATAAAAATGCAAGTCTGATTATTTAACAATATATTGCCATAAGTCATCATGTTCATAAGTAAAGCCACATTTTATAAGCACTCGTTGAGACCGAAAATTGCTCTTTTTACACTCTGCATGAATGATGATTTTAGAAGGCAAGGATGAAATAACTTTGCGAAGTGCAAATGTCATTATTCCCTTGTTCCACTGGTTACGCTGCAAAAGATAGCCCAATTCATAATGGCGAAGAAGACGTTTCCCTTCATCCCCATACCAATTGCTTAGCATAATCATTCCGATTACCTTCTTATTCAGTTTTACCACCACAATATGATTTTGCTGAATAAATACCTTAATGGCTAAAACACGATTTTCTCTTTGCTTTGGCAGCATCAAGCCCACTGTTTGAACCAATTTTTCATCGGCGAGCAGATCAACAATTCCATCTAAATCATCCCTGCTTCTTACTGGTTCAACTGTAATTTTGTTCATCTGTTTTCTCCTATTTCCCGGGAAATTTTCAAGAAAAAAGAGGGATAATTCTAAAAAATTTAGATTTCCCTCATTATTTGTTATTAAATTTCAACGCTACGTAAAAGCGGGATACGTTGTAACCGGGGAGCCCAGGCTACGTAAAGCCATTCAGCTACTTGCAGCCAAGCATATGCTAACAACATAGCACCAACCGTATCGAAAGGCCAGTGAGCATATAAGTATACTCGAGATACTGCTAAGAAGAAAACAGCAAAAATTAATAAAATTTGTAAAATTTCCCGAACAGAAGCCTTTTGGATAAGCGGAATAACTACTAAGAACAAGATTGCTACTACTAAGAAGAATCCTAAAGTATGTCCGCTCGGAAAACTATACCCATCATCTGCTGGTAAGTGTTGGGCTGGGCGAACACGCTTAACAATATGCTTAACAACCGTTCCTAACACGTCACCGCCAAAGATCGTTCCAAGCGACCACAGTGCTGGAATCCGATACCCTTTCAACCATAAAATACCGGCAATGATGAATACCCATATTAAATCTAGAACAGGTTTAGCAAGAAAAGATAGCAACGTCATTAATGCATGGAACCAGCCAATCCCTTCAAGGCGCTGACTAGTAAATAGCGATTGTAAAACTGCATCGATCATCGTTACCACTGATGAATTAAACATAATTAATAGCATTAAAGCAATAAAGAAACCACCGCTTAAGGCGAAACGCCACCATCGATGATTATCACGTTCAATAAACATAATTAAGGATTCTCCTAACTTAAATTAATCAATCAGAAATGAGTATACCACACTGTCAAAAAATCCACCGTGACTTTTTTATTAAATATTTGCGAAAGTATATATAAACTCGATTCAAAAGCTCCCCTATTCCAAAGCCAAGAGTAATCGCCCCCACAATTACTACTACTTGATAGAAATAAACAGTAACAAGGTGATAATTGCCTATTGCAAAGTTTCGAACTACTTTATAAGCCTGTCCTCCTGGCACAAATGGAACTAATGCCGGAACATTAAAAACGATGATAGGCATTCTTTTTCGTCGCGCAGCAATTTGGCTGCACACCGAGATCAAAATTGCTGCAACTAAATTACTAAAGGCAAGTCCGACACCACTATAATAATACATAACCCAATAAACAACCCAAACACCACCACCAATAATTCCCGCTGTATTGTAAGCTTTACGCGGAATGTTTAGGAGAATGCCGAAACATACTGTTGATACATAACATAAGAGAAATTGTAATAATAAGTTACCCCAATTCATCTGTCATCCTCCTAATTAAAGTGCAAGACAATTACAATTGCGCTTCCAATTGATACCGCCGTTAGAATTGCTTCAATTCCTCTCGTCGGCCCGCTAATTAAATTACCAGAAACGAGGTCACGAGCAGCGTTAGTTAACGGGACTCCTGGTACAAGCGGCATTACTGCACCAATGATAATATCATTAATATTATTAGCAAGACGGAATTTAACGAAAAGCACTGCTAGTATTCCGATTATTAGTGAAGAACAAAATTCTCCGAGATACTGGATCTTGAATTTTCGCAGTAAATACGAAAAAGCCCCGTAGCCAATGCCACCAGCAATAAATCCTGCCCATGAATCAGCCATATTCCCGGTAAAGACAATCATTAACGCCCCACTTAGAATAGCAGCAGCAAATGATTCATACCAGTTTTGCCATTTGGGCGATGTTTGACGATCAATCTTTTTTAATTTAGCAAATGCTTGTGGAACATCGATTTTTCGCCGGGCTAATTCACGAGAAACTTCATTTACATCTGCAATCTTACTTAGGTTATTTTTTCGGTGACGAATAGTAATCACTTGAGCGTGTGGTTCATTGATTGTGCCGACCACGATTCCTGTAACGGTTGTAAATGCTTGGAAGCCTTGCAATCCTGCATTCTTTGCCATTCGGGACAACGTATCATTAACACGTTCCATATTAGATCCATTTTCAATTAATAGTCTTCCCGCTAGTAGACACATTTTTAACGCCAATGCCTGTCGTCGCTTTGTCAACATTACTATTCGCCTTCTTTAACTAAAAGATACTCCCTATTATCCACCCTTTATATCTCTACCTCAATAAAAAAACGACTGGAAAATTCCAGCCGCTCTTTTCTAGTCTTTAACAACATTTGCTGCTTGAAGACCACGTTCGCCTTCTTCAACATCAAATGTAACATGTTGTCCTTCATTTAATGACTTAAAACCATCGCCTTGAATTGCGGAGAAGTGGACAAACACGTCATCCCCGCTTTCACGAGTAATAAAGCCATAACCCTTATCGTCATTAAACCATTTAACAGTTCCTTGTTCCATCTTGGAAAATCCTCCTGTGCATTACGCACTGTAAATATAATTTGTAATTCATCTCAGGTGAAGAGATCCATTTGCAATGAAACAACCGAACCAACCGCACTTAAAAAAACTACATGAATCATTGTATCATATAAGTAAAAATTTACCTAATCTTTATTTACATTATCTGGTTCAATAAAGATATTATGTGATGCCTTATATGAAACATTGATTTCCTTATCATCATTTTCCTTACGAATAACAATCGGTCCTTCAAATGGTTCATGACGGACGACAATCACTTGTTCTTGTGGACGCAATCCTAATTCCTCTAAGTAAGTTAATAACTCATGATTATCTAAGAAGCGTTCCAATTCAACTTTCTCGCCATCATTAGCATCTGCCAGTAAACGATGTGTCACATCTGGAAACTTACCATTAGCTGATGGAATCACACCACCATGAGGACAATGATCAGGATGCTGGAGAAAAGTATCTAGCGCAGTTGCAAGCCGATCACTTGTCTGGTGTTCAAGGATTTCTGCTTCTGAATGAACATCTGCGAAATTATAATGAAGCTTATCCACTAAAAATGTTTCCCATAAACGATGCTTACGAACAAGTTCTGCAGCGTACTTCTGTCCTTTTTCGGTTAGAGAAATACCAGCATACGGTTCATGAACAACCAGCCCTTCGTCAGCCAACTTAGAAATCATCTCGGTTACTGATCCAGCGGCAATTCCTAGTCCAAGGGAAATCTCTTTATTAGAAACTTTTTTATGACTACCGCCTAATTCAAAAATGATTTTGAGGTAGTCTTCCTTCATTGGAGTCAATCTGTTTCACCTCTGGGTATTAAAATTTGGCCTACGATCGGTCACTATATGTTTTTTTATATATTAACATTGAACCCAAATTGATTATATCATATTATTAAAAGTGTAGTTTGGAAAGCCTAACTTTTTTGTTATCAGCTTTTTACAAACCCGCAATTGATCTTTACGGAGGAGTAGTTAATTTATGGACGAAAAAGTAACGGGGAAACGCTTTTTAGCGGTTACCCTCCTAAATGTAATAATTACAATTGTTGAGATTATTGGAGGTATTTTTTCTGGAAGTTTAGCCTTACTATCAGATGCTTTCCATAACCTAGGAGACTCGCTTTCCATCGTGCTAGGTTACTTTGCTCAGCATATTGGCGGACATCCGGAAAACCGCCAACGAACATATGGCTATCGGCGAGCTGAGATTTTATCAGCATTAACTAACAGTATTTTCTTAATAGTCATCTCGATCTTTTTAATCATCGAGGCAATTAAACGGTTAGAGCATCCCCAGCATATTAATGGGGGGATCATGTTAACAGTTGCTGTAATCGGTCTTCTAGCAAACTTTATTTCAGCAGCCCTTTTACATGCCGGAAGCGAAGATAGCTTAAATGTTAAAGCTACATACCTACACATCCTAAGCGATGCATTATCCTCAGTTGCAATTATCATCGGGGGAATTATTCTTACATTTGTTAACATCCCCTGGCTTGACCCAGCCCTAACAATCGGGGTTGCCCTTTATATTGTATATGAAGCTTGGCCAATCATTACTCAGACTATCAAAATCCTCATGCAATCATCACCAGATCTGGATTATGATGCTATCGAACATGACCTTAAGCAAATTGACGGCGTTACCGCAGTACACCATGTCCATGCATGGATGATTGATGAACACCGGATTATTTTCTCTGCCCACCTTAATTGTGATGATCTTCCCCTTAGCCAGGTCGAACGGATTTATAGTCAGGTTGAAAAAATTTTGCATGAAAAATATAATATCTGCCACGTAACTATTCAGGCAGAATACCATCGGGGAAAAGATGAAGAATTATTTAATACCCCCGTTGACGAAAAGAACGTTATCAATAACGATTTCCAAAATAATAACTAACTACGAAAAAACGACCAAAATCGGCGAAAAACTGATTTTGGTCGTTTTCTTTACTACCAGCTATCGGGCTGCTTCGTTAATGTTTTAGAGGCGAACTACTATCTAAAATAGTTTTCCGACTCCATAGTGAATTGTAATGGTGATCAACCCAATAATAATATTTCGAATTACCGCTACCTTAACAAGTCCATTACCAAGCTTAGAACTAATATATCCTGTCAATGCACTCGTCAATGCAACTGCTAAAATCACGGCATACCACTTATATGCTTCTGGTGCAAAAGTCATTGCCATTAAAGGAAATAAACCACCGGCAGCTGCAGAAAACAGTGATGAAAAAGCAGCATCCCACGGATTAAGGTAATGCCCTAATTCAATATCATACTTAACGCGGACAACAGTTTCTAACGGCTTTTTATTAAGAAGATCCTGGGCAATCTTTGTTGACGTTTCAGGAGTAACTCCCTTATCAATATAATAATCTCTAACAGCAGCTAACTCGCCATCATAGTCTGTTTTTAATAATTTTTCTTCTTTTTCAACCGCAGCTTTTTCAGTATCCTTTTGGGTTGATACTGATGCATATTCCCCAGACGCCATTGAAAAAGCACAAGCTAGCAGATCTGATAAACCAGCGATAAAGATTGTAAAACGATCGGTTGTCGCCGCAGCAACTGAAACTAGGACCCCAACAACAGTTAAAATTCCATCATTTGATCCTAACACACCAGCGCGTAGAGTATTAAGCTTTTCTTCCATCGTTTGTTTTTGTCGCTTTTTTACTTTCATAGCCATTATTTCTCATCTCCCTAACGCGCAAATAATTGTCCGATCAAATATGTAACTCCCATGGTCAACAATCCAGCTGCCGCATTTCTAACCATTGACTTAATTCGATTAGATTTACCTAATACCGCAGCAAAATATCCCGTAATTAATAATGCAATCAGTACGGCAATCGCAGTAGCTAAAATACGCGTATCCGCTGGAGAAACTGTTACAGCGACCATTGGTAAAATAGACCCGGTTGGAAATGAAATAAACGAGGCAATCGCTGCCGCATAAGGACTAGTAAAATCTTTGGGGTTAAAGCCATATCGTTCTTGGACAGCGGTCCCTAAAGCATCTTTTTCCATTAATTCTTTAGTAGCCTGATTAGCCAGTTGCGGGTCAATATCTTGCGCTTCATATTTCTTTTGAACGTAATTGAATTCTTGTTGATATTGGTCTTTTAATCGTTGTTTTTCACTAATCAAGGCCATCTTCTGTGAATCCTTTTGGGTAGAAACAGAAACATATTCCCCCATACACATCGAAATCATACCGGCTAAAGTCCCCGATAAGCCAGAAATTAAAATTGAATAGGCATTACTTGTCGCTGCGGCAACCCCAATAACAATTCCCGCAATCGAAATGATTCCGTCATTTGCGCCCATTACACTTGCTCGTAAAACATTTACTTTTTGAGCTAAAGACATTTTTTTCTTGGGCAATTCTATCCCTTCCCTCTCATTAGTTTAGAATCATTATAACATAGAAATACTAAAAAACAACAATGATTAACTGGCTTACAAATCCAATTTATAAAGATTCTAACTTCGCTATGCATAGAAAAAGCGATAGCTCAATTAACGAGCTACCGCAATAATCCTAAGAAAAATTAGTCTATTCATAGCTTTGAACTGTATTTGTCCGAATAACAAATACTGATGTTCCAGCATGACGGGCCATATATGAAGCTTGTGAACCTACCGCTTTTCGGTTTCCCTTCTTACCAATTGAACCAACAACCAATAAATCAGGTTGGAAAGCTGGGATAACATGATTACAAATCCGTTCAGCTGGACGTTCACCCCGGTCAACAATCGCAGTAATCTTTTCTGGGTTAACTCCATAATCAATAGCTGCCTGAACGTATTCATTTACTCGTTGTCGTAATTCATCCTCACTACTGTGAACATAATCCTTATCTAAGATTTGATACACATTCACGCGGTCAGTCTCCAAGATTGAAACGATCCCGATTTCTGATCCGTCACGTTTTGCCTTGTCAACCGCGTATGAAAAAGCGGCACGGGCATCTGGCGCATCGTCAACACCAACGAGGATCTTTTTGAACTTCTTTGGCTTTATTTCGAACATTAGTATTCTCCTTCCTATGTTCTCCTTTTAACGATAAAGCATTACTCGCTCCTCTTCGTTAAATCATATTGTTCACTCACTATGTTACTACTTATCTCAATTTTGTAAATAATTATTTTGGCATTCCTAAAATAAAAGTAATTTATTAAAGAATTTCATAATTATCTTGATAAATTAAGCTTTACACAATTATCATTTTGACGCTTTATGAAACAAACTATATAATTGAAGTTACCTGCTTACTGATAATATAAATGAAATGGGGGTATATAACACATGTCAATGATTGAATTTCATAATGTGCAAAAATACTATGGTAAGTTTCATGCATTAAAAGATATTAATTTAACAATTGAGGCTGGCGAAACTGTTGTATTAATCGGCCCATCAGGATCCGGAAAAAGCAGCCTGATTAGGACTATCAATGGTTTAGACCCAATTAGAGATGGTCAATTAATTGTTAACGGATTTGACCTTGCTGACAAAAAGACCAATGTTAACTTAATCAGAAAAGACGTCGGCATGGTCTTCCAGCACTTTAACCTGTACAACAATAAGAGCGTCCTTGAAAATATCATGCTTGCGCCACGAATCGTCTTAAAACGACCAGATGATGAAAACAGAGAACTGGCAATGCAGCTTCTTGATAAGGTCGGGCTTGCCAATAAGGCTGATAGTATGCCGGCACAATTGTCTGGGGGACAAAAGCAGCGAATTGCAATTGCGCGTAGTCTTGCAATGAAACCTAAATGCTTATTATTTGATGAACCAACAAGTGCGCTTGATCCAGAAATGATTGATGATGTTTTAGACGTTATGAAAGACATCGCCAAAAATTCAAATATGACAATGCTGGTTGTAACCCATGAAATGGGATTTGCACGTGCAGTTGCCGACCGAGTAATATTTATGGCAGATGGTCAGATTTTAGAAGATGATTCAACAGAAAAGTTCTTTGGCGACCAGCCATCTACAGAACGTGCTCGTGAATTTATGAGTAAGATTAGCGGTCACTAAGGAGGGAGTAATATGAAAAAGTATTGGCGATTAATTAGTCTTAGCGCCCTCCTCATCATGACCTTCTTAACCCTATCTGCTTGTAGTAGTTCAATTTCCAAAAAAGATGTCTTAACTGAAGATATGCGTAGTCAACGAATCACGTGGGGGGTTAAAGCAGATACCCGGCTTTTTGGCTTAGAAAATATTAGAACCGGAAAACTAGAAGGGTTCGAAATTGATCTCGCAACAGCCTTAACAAAGAAAATTCTCGGTCCAAATGGGAAGCCCACCTTTGTTCCAGTAACTAGTGGAACACGGGTGCCATTACTAAAAAACGGTAATATTGATGCAATCATGGCTACCATGACGATCACCCCCGAACGAGCTAAACAAGTCGACTTTACTCATTCTTACTTTGATGCAGGGCAGTCACTTTTAGTTCGAAAAGGAAGCCCAATTAAAAATATCAATGATTTAAACAAACGGGGCGCTGTTATCTTGGGAGTTGCAGGTTCAAATTCAGTAAAGAACGTTGCCAAATTTGCTCCTAAAGCCCGTGTTCTTCAACTATCAGATTATGCCCAAGCAATGACTGCACTTAAGTCAAAGCAAGGGGATGCCCTTACTACTGATAATGGTATTCTTTATGGGATGGCTGCCGAAAATCCTGGCTATGAAGTCGTTGGCGGTAATTTTACTAAAGAACCATACGGAATTGCTGTTAATAAAAATCAAGAACGATTCCGTAAAAAGTTAAACTGGGCACTAAAAGAAGTTGAAAAAGACGGAACTTATAACCGCCTCCTTCTTAAATGGTTCGGTGATGTCAAAGGATTTAATTATCAGGAGATGAAACGCTAATGTTAAACTTAATTGCAAATCAGTGGCATCCCCTTTTGACCGGTTTATGGAATACTATTCTCTGTAGTCTAATCGCATTAATTGGGAGCCTTATTATTGGAACTTTCTTTGCTTTGCTAGAAATTTCCCAAAACCGTGTTGTTAAAATTATTGGTCACGTCTATGTTGAAGTCTTTCGTAATATTCCACTACTAGTAATTACAATGGCTTTCTTCTTGATTATTCCAATGTATATCGTCAAAATTAATGGTTTTACAGCAGGAACGATTGGCTTAACCCTTTATACTTCAGCTTTTATTGCTGAAACTGTCCGTGCCGGAATTAACTCAATTGACCACGGACAAATGGAGGGAGCACTCGCTAATGGCCTAACTTATGGTCAAGCAATGCGGTACATCGTTTTGCCCCAAGCTTTTCGTGTAGTAATTCCGCCGCTTGGGAACCAGTTTATCAACCTCGTTAAGAATTCATCAGTGCTTGCCTTTGTCGCTGGTTTTGATCTTATGTACCAAGGAAATTTAATTGCAAACGATACGCTAGAAACGATGCCTACTTACTTTATCGTGGGGATAATGTACTTAATCATTACCCTTCCGCTAAGTTACTACATGCGCCATCTTGAAAAGAAACTAGCCTAGGAGGGATGAAAAATGCAAAACTTTATTGATGCTTATTCATGGATTAATATTCGTTTCCTCCTTGAAGGTCTATGGATTACAATCGAAGTTTCCCTTATTTCCATTGTGATCAGTTTTATTCTTGGAACATTTCTCGGAATTATCCGTTATGCCAAAATCAAATATCTTTCAGCGATTGTGGGGTTCATTATCGACATTCTCCGTAACCTGCCACTCCTGCTTATTATTTTCTTTACCTACTTTGGCTTACCAAATATTGGAATAAAACCAGAAATTATCCCTGCGGCTATCATGGCCCTATCAATCTTTGAATCTGCAATGGTAGCAGAAATTGTTCGCTCGGGGATAAATTCAATCGACTATGGTCAAACAGAAGGAGCCTTAGCAAATGGGCTTACTAAGTGGCAAGCATTACGAATTATTGTTTTGCCGCAAGCAATTAAAAACATGATGCCGGCCTTAGTTAGTCAGTTTATTTCGTTAGTCAAGGATACCTCTTTGGCAACAATTATTGTTTTGCCCGAGTTGATGTATCACGCACAAATTATTTATGGTCAAAACACTAACTACATTATTCCAATGTTTGTTGCGCTGGCCGTCCTATACTTTATTGTTTGTTACTCCCTCTCATTATTTGCACGATACTTACATAAACATATTGCATAATAAAAAGATGTGACCGTGAAAATTTTTCAGTCACATCTTTTATTTTTTAATATTGGATCATAAAACCGAAACGCTGGTGTTCGCCAGTTAGCCGATCTACATGCCGTTCCATTACCTGGCGACGCTGTCCGTACATCATCCAAACTGTAATTCCGATAAATACGGCTAATTCAATCCCCGTCCCAATCCAATCCTGAATTGTAACTTTACCTGTCATCAGTGTCGAATCAGAAGCGACAAATGCCGTCCAATCTAACAAAAAGTGCATTATCATGGCTAGCCATAGCTGACCGGTATAAACATAAACCGTTGCAAAGAAAAGACCGATACCTGCTGCACTAACAGCTTGTAGGATAGTCATGGACCATTCTTGCGGACCATAATTAGTAAGATGAACAATTCCAAACAAAATTGAACTGGTTGCTAAAGCTAGTGGAAGGCGTTGTCTTAGGTTACGCCAAGCATAAAATAGAATACCAAGAATTGCAAAACGGAATAAACTTTCCTCCATTACTGCCGCTTCAAATGCAGATAAGGTAAAGTCCCAATTAGCATGGTGCAAGTTAGGCATTTCACCAGTGTTTAATGCCATAAAAACAATATCTACTAAAATTAGCCCAGCAAAAATCCACCAATTAAAATCACCACTCCAATGCGGCTTTAACCCTGGCCAGGATAAATGCCACGTTCTCATTACCGTAGTAGTAAGAATAAAGAACGCAACAGCACCCACTGCACCAGTAGATAGCGTCAATAATAGAAAGTGGTTATCAACTAGGTCCGTTGGCAAGGCAATCAAGGGAGTAAAAACAACTTGTGCCAACCAGGCAATAAATATTAGCCGCTCAATACTCCAATTCATCAGTCCCCCAACCACGCTAGCAAAAGGCGCAAACATAATGAAATAGTAAAAAATCATCATTGTAACTACACCCCGTGATGGCAAATGCAGTAGCACGATAATTTCACGAACCATAACGTCCCATGCAAAAACTAGAATTATTGGCTGAGTTATTACCTGTAGCCACGCGTTCAACTTTTTTACTAGCAACGGCAAATTAGGAAGCAATTCAAAAGTTAGACCAATCGCTAAAATTGCAACCATAATCAGCAATGCTAATGCAACTGTTTGACGATTAAACTCGTAATTACGAATCATCATCATTGCCAAAATGACCAGGGTTGCCCCAATTTGAACCCGATACCAGATCCTTAAATAATCGTTTCCGGTCATTTAACCTCATCCTCTCTGGGAAATATAAAATAATTGCTAAATATGATCATACCAAACAATCTCCTTAGTTTTAAGGACAAATCCTCTTTTTTTAGTTTAAACCAGAAAAGAACTCACAGGCAAAAAATCTGCAAGTTCTTTTTTTATTATTTATTTAGTATTTCCGGTCGCAACTGCTTGTTTTTCTTTAACATTCTTCTTTTTAGAATGATGTTGCGAATTACGGTGGTTATGGTTATTTGACCGCTCACCCTTATGTGATTGGTTATTTTTATTATTTGGACGACGATAATGCTGGTTCTCTGAACGATTGTTACCATTCAAAATTGTTACCATTGGAATGATTACGGGACGTCGACCAGTCCGATCATAGAGTAGCTTTTGTAACCTACTAATAATTGTCCGGTTAAGTACTCGTTGGTCAATATGTTTATGATTCTTAAAGGTATTGAGAATTGCCCAGAACACTTCATGGTTAGCAGCCTTAATCAATTCTTGTGATTCATGCATATAAACAAAACCACGCGAAACAATATCTGGACCGGCAACAATTTGATAGTCCTTTAAATCAACAACTGCAATTGCGGTTACGACCCCTTCTTCAGATAATAGGCGTCGTTCACGAATCTCAGGGTTACCAACAGTATCGCCAGCATCACGACCATCAATATACACGTCACTGACACTATCAATGTGATCGGCAACACGACAAGAATCCTTTGTTAAGGCTAAAACATCCCCATTAGATAGGACAAAGCTATTTTCCTTAGGTACACCAGTCATTTCAGCTAACTTAGTGTGGATTTTCTGCATCCGGTATTCACCGTGAACCGGCGCAAAGAATTTCGGCTTCATCAAGCGAAGCATAAATTCTTCATCAACTTGACCACCGTGCCCGGATGTATGGATATTATTAACATAACCATGAATAACATTAGCACCGTCTTCTTCAAGCTTATTGATAAGGGCATTAACGCTAGTCGTGTTACCCGGAATTGGGTTACTTGAGAAAACAACGGTATCCTCAGGCTGAATGGTAATTTGACGGTGAGTTCCGTTAGCAATCCGACTAAGCGCCGCCATTGGTTCCCCCTGCGATCCGGTACACATGATCAATACTTTTTCCGGTGGATAATTATTAATTTCGTTTTGGTCAATTAATGAATCTTTAGGGATATTCAGGTACCCAAGTTCTTGACCAGCCGTAATTGCATTTTCCATACTACGACCAAAAACAGCAATCTTACGCCCTTGAGCAATGGCTGCATCAGAGGCTTCACGTAAACGATAGACGTTAGAAGCAAACGATGCAAAAATGATCCGTCCCTTGATCCGCTCGAAAATACGTCGAATATGAATATCAACCCAGCGTTCAGACTTAGTAAATTCTGGTCGTTCCGCGTTTGTACTATCTGAAGTCAATAGCAAAACACCATCATCGCCTAGTTTAGCCATTTGTTGGAGATTTGGACCAGGTAAATTCCCAACCGGTGTCAAATCAAACTTAAAGTCCCCGGTTTGAACAATCGTCCCTTGCGGAGTATGAACTGCAATCCCTAATGTATCAGGAATTGAGTGGGTTGTCCGGAAGAAACTAACCCATAATTTCTTAAAATGAACCTCATCAAATTCATTGATTTCATGCAACTCTGCGTTTCGTAATAGATGTTTTTCTTCTAGTTTTCCCTTAATCAAAGACATCGCAAAGGGACCTGCATAAATTGGTGCATTAACCTTTTGCAGGAAAAACGGAAGACCGCCAATGTGATCTTCATGACCGTGAGTAATAAAGATTCCCTTAATCTTATCTTTATTTTCAATAAGGTAGTCATAGTTTTGAATTACATAGTCAACCCCCAGTAATTCATCTTCTGGGAATAAAACACCACAATCAATTACGATAATTTCATCTTGAAATTGTACACAATACATATTTTTACCAATTTCACCAAGGCCACCCATGGCGTAAAAGGCAACTTCATTATTTTTTATCTTTAACTTTGCCATAATACCTTTCCTTTTATAGATTTTTTATAACGTTAATTAACGGAAATTTAAGTAAGCCAAAAGAACCGCTTTGTTTGGGCAAGGTCGGTTACTTTATTCTAATTTTATTTCTTGGCACTTAACTTTATTATTTTAATCCGTACGTAAAACTAATGTTATTTTACCACATCTACAAATTTGAAGGTAGTAATAAAGGAATGAAAAATAACCTTCTTAACAAGCTATTATTCATTCCTTTAAATTGATCTTTAATTTAGTCTTCTTCAGGTAATTGTTCTTCTTTTTCTGACCATGCTGTCATCCAATCAACAACTGGTTCACCATCTTCTTGATATTTAACATCTGTCAAGTCTGATAAAATTTCTTGATATGCAGGCTTGCTAAGCCGGGCACTTACTTCCGTCAGCTCATGATGATCCATAAACTGATTATCGCGTAATACTTGGTTAATCGTTGCAATCAGTTCATTTGAAACACGGGATCCTAGAATTTCCAAACTTCCTTTATTGTATTGACTAACATAAAAATCAATAAATGAATTAAGGGCATTTTGCTTAGCGTCCTCGCTTAACTCACTGTAACTTAAACCCGATGTCGTCACTTATGGTCGTCCCTTTCTAATTTTCCTTTACCTTGTCGTCTTTACCATACCACAAAGTTTCTTTCGCGTTAATTATCCGCCTTATTGCGGTTCCGGACATGAAGACTGGTTTTATCGTCAGTAATTACCGCATAAATTTCTTTAGTCGGGTCTTCGGTCAAGGGTCCTAGTTTTACCTCACCTTGTTTCTCCCCAGTCTGCTTTATTTCCATAATGCAATCAGCAATAAAACGCGTAAAAATTTTATGAAGTTCACGCCGCTCTTGCTCTTTTTTTACTGCCGTTGTTAAAGTAAAGCCTTGATCTAAATACACCTTAATTGTAAATACTTGAAAAATTGTTGGAAAACTAAAGTAATGATTCTTATTTTGTTCATCTTGGTCTGAACTTATATAGCCCTTTTTTTCCCAATATCTTAATTGACTTGTAGATACTCCCGTCACCCGAGACACTTCACTCATACTTATTTTAAGTTGTTTGCTAATAATCATTTGCCTAATTTGTTCAGAAAGCGAATCCATATTTCTCTCCTTCAACTTTTTACTCTATTGTTAAATTATCAAAAATCCGTTATCTTTGTCAAATTATTTGACAAAGATATTAAATAGTATTATATTCTTCACATTGCATAAAAATATAAAGGGGGATTCTATTCGTGAATCAAGAGCAACAACCCGTTGATATTAATGGCAAGAGTTACAATCGTTCCTTAATGATCTTTGTATTATTAATCGGGGCATTTTGTACAATCTTAAACCAGACCATTCTATCAACCGCCTTTCCGGCATTAATGAATGCATTTAATATAAGTACTGCTACCGTTCAATGGCTAACTACCGGTTTTTTATTAGTTAACGGAATTATGATCCCCGTCAGTGCTTATCTTACTAGTCGTTTTAATACTAAGAGTCTTTTTATCATTGCAATGTCGATTTTTGAAATTGGAACCATTATGGCATGGATTGCTCCATCATTTGCGGTCCTATTAATGGGACGGCTTGTTCAAGCAGTTGGTGTTGGAATCAACATGCCGCTGATGCAAAATATCATGTTAACGGTATATCCACCTGAAAAACGAGGAGCAGCCATGGGGATTAACGGTCTTGTTATCGGTTTAGCTCCTGCCATCGGTCCCGCCCTCTCTGGTTGGGTTATTGACAATTTTAGCTGGCGTTGGCTCTTTGGAATGATCGTTCCAATTGCCGCCCTGGTAATTATTGCAGGTATCTTTGCTGTTAAAAATGTTATTCCAAATGCTAAGCCAAGTCTTGATTGGATTTCAGTCATCATTTCAACACTAGGATTCGGAAGTATGCTTTATGGTTTCTCCAGCGTTGGTGATAAAGGATGGACAAACCCTATCGTCTTCTCAACAATCATTGTTGGAGCAGTCTTAGTTGCCTTCTTAATTATTCGCCAAAATAAACTAGACGAACCGTTCCTTGAATTCAAGGTCTTTGAGAGTAAAGAATTCTCACTCGCAACTATCTTAAGTTCAATTGTTATGATGGCGATGGTTGGGGTCGAATTTGTTATTCCTCTTTATCTTCAAATTATTCATGGAATGTCAGCTTTCCATTCTGGCCTTACATTACTGTTTGGGGCATTATTCATGGGATTCATGAGCCCAATTACAGGGAACTTATTTGATCGTTATGGAGCTAAACGACTTGTCTTTACGGGAATGTTCATTTTAAGTGTTGGGACAATTCCATTTGCCTTCATTACTCGTGATACTCCAACCATTTATATTGTCTTCCTATACGCAGTCCGAATGTTTGGTATTTCAATGGTAATGATGCCTGTTACAACTGCCGGAATGAATTCTCTTCCTTATAATTTGATTTCTCACGGGACAGCAGTTAACAATACGGTCCGCCAAGTTGCTACTTCAGTCGGGACTGCAATTATGATTTCCGTGCTTACGAACGTTACAAATAGTAATAAACCGACTCACTCATTGCTTGTTCAAGCACCATTACAATACAAGGCTAAGATGTTCGATGCAACTTTGATGGGATACCATGCTGCCTTCTGGTTTGCAATTGCCTTTTCACTAATTGGTCTTGTCCTTGCCCTCTTTGTTACTAGCGGTAACGGAATTCATCTAAAAATTGATAAATCTGCTAATAAAGGAGGGGAAAAGTAATGGTCATTATTTTAACTTTTCTAGGCGCAATCGCATTCTTTGTATGTATGATGTTTATCCAGCAAAAAAATTTACGAAACATCTTAGCAACTATTACAGGAATTATTTTTATTGCCTCCACAACGTTAATGACGTTAAACTACAGTCACCATTTTGGGATGCATCAAGTAACGACTACTACAACTACGCGTATTTACTCCGCTTCTAATTCAACGATGCCCCTTGCCCTCTATCAACCAGTAGGGAAAAGCGGTCAAGATAACGTCTATATCTATAACACAAAGCCAAAACAAAAAACGCCCCGCCATACTCAAGCAAACGAGTATACTACCAGCCGCATCAAATGGACAAAAAATGATACGCCACAGTTAGTCACAACTGAGACTCGTTGGCAGTATAAAAACAGTTTTTATAAAGTCCTCTATGCATGGTCTGGAATGGACAATACATTAGTTAAGCGTACAAATGTATTAGAATATCCGCAAACATATATTAAATTAACAACTAGTCAGGCTAACAAGCTTTCAAAGGTTGCAAAATCAGCAGCTGGGAAGCATTTACAAGCACAGGCAGCAGAACAGGGACGGGCATTTGTTACTGCAAAAGTTCAAGCAGCAATGGCTAAGAATCCGCAAATGACAGCTAAACAAATTCAACAAGTTTCCGCTCAGGCAGAACAAGAATTTCAATCACAAAGCGTTAAGCAGATTTTAAAACAAGTTAAATAAAGGACTGTAACATAAATTCTACTATTTAGATAAAATACAAACAGCGCAGTACACAAATGAGCTCCAGTATTCGGTAAATCCGAACGCTGGAGCTCTATTTGTGCTTGTGGTTTTTTAAAATGAACTAGCAAGCTAGTTTTGTCTCACTCCCTTTAGTTAAACTCTGCTGGCATTGCAGATGTAAAGGTTAATTGCTTAAGGGTAAACGGATCCATAAAACTAATTTTACTTGCATGAAGTAGCTGGTGATCATACTTACTTGTATCTCCGCCATAAAGATGATCGCCAATCAGCGGGTGACCAATTGAAGCAAAGTGAACACGAATCTGATGCGTCCGTCCGGTATGCAACCGCACCCTTACTTGGGTCCAATTATCTCCCTGCTTTTCAACCCAATATTCGGTTAAAGCGCGTTGACCATCTTTTGCAATTACCCGGGCAATTTTACCTTCACGGCGAGCTATTGGTTTGTTTATTTCACCATGCTTATCCGTTAACGATCCTCCTACTAGCGCCATATATTCCTTAATCATTTTATGTTGTTGAACTTGCTGACTGATCATACTGGAGGCAATATGATGCTTAGCTACCAGCAAAATTCCTCCTGTAAACCGGTCTAATCGGGTAATCAGATGCGGACGTAAATCAGCGGAACCGCTGGAAAGTAAATACCCCTTTACCCTGTTGAGTACTGTTCCGTTTGAGATTGTCGGTCCGGGAATTGACGAAACTCCTGCCGGCTTATCAATCACTAGCCAGTTATTATCCTCATAGACAATATTTAATGGCTCGTTACTAACTGCAACACTCTCGTCTGCCGGTTCTGGCTGAGCTTTAACCGTTAATGGTTGGTGTGGCAGAATTTGCGTAGTCGGTCGAACCTGCCGATGATCAACAAGAAATTCGCCTTCACCGTTTTTCAGATCATTAAATAATCGATGACCCATTCCTAGTGATTGAAGATATTTTTTTATCTTAATCGGCTCTGATCCTTGGTATACCCATGTATTTTCCATATTCAGTACTTTCCCTTCTAAGTTTTTATGTACAAAAAAAGAGCTGATGACATATATCACAGCTCTCCTAATTATGACGGTCCGTACGAGACTCGAACTCGTGATCTCATCCGTGACAGGGATGCGTCCTAAACCAACTAGACCAACGGACCATTTGACAACAAATAAAAGTATACGAAACTTTTTAATATTAGTCAACATCTTTTTTTAATTATTTTACTTTTTATTTTTCCAATGTATACCCATAGTTTATAATGAGAGTACTAGCTATTATTAAGGAGGAGTTTTTAATGCAACAGTTGGGCAAACGCCTATTAAACTGGTGGTCAAAATATTCAAAATTTATAAAAGTAGTATTTGTGACCTCGGTTTTAATCTTCGTCATTCTTGCCCTTGGTAGTTTCTTTAAGACAGTCAAATGGCATGAAGTTGGCGTCGGATTAGCAAATCTTTCATGGGAAAACATCATTTTCCTATTAATTACCGGATGTATCGCCGTTATTCCAATGCTAGGCTATGACTTTGCAATCACCCGTTTATTACCCGGGAAATTTAAGAAATTATACATTATTAGATGTGGTTGGATAACTAATACTTTAACTAATGTTGCAGGCTTTGGCGGAATTCTTGGCTCCACATTACGAGCTTACTTCTACCGAAAAAATGCAACGAAAAAGGAAATTCTTCTTGCTATCTCTAAGATTGCCGTCTTTTTGCTTTCTGGTTTATCTGTTCTTTGCTGGGTAGCGTTAATCATTATGTTTGTATTTCATGACGGTGGACACTTTAACCAATATGCGCTTTGGCTTGTCGGCGGTGGGCTCTATTTCCCGATTGTTTTCTATTTTACTGTTATTCATAATAATAAATTATTTAAGGATGTTACCCCTAAAATAGGGTCTTTCCTCGTTGCCAGTTCAACCTGTGAATGGTTATTTGTCGCCCTATTCTTCTTATTAGTAGGTTGGTGCTTAGGGATTCGTCATAACTTAATTAGCGTATTACCATTATACGTCGTTGCACAGGTTTTAGGGGTCCTTTCAATGATTCCAGGGGCGCTTGGCTCATTCGACCTGTTAATGATGCTTGAACTGTCATTGCTTGGCGTTCCCCAGGCAACCGCTGTTATTTGGTTATTGTTATTCCGTATTTTCTACTATATTGTCCCATTATTTATTGCCGGAATCATGTTTTTGCATTCTCTTGCATCACAAGTCAACCAATTTTTTGATGGCTTGCCGTTATTAATGGTTCGGAAGACCGCCTACTTTTTAATTACAACATTTATGTATGTCTCTGGTATTTTAATGCTAATCACAGCATCAATTCCAGATATTACCGCACAGAATAAAATTATTGCACGCCTCTATCCTTATACGTTCTTCTTCTTGCATCAACTAACAACAGTCCTTTTCGCACTAGCAATGCTTGCCTGCGCTCGGGGATTACAGTCAAAAGTAAAAAAAGCTTATCTCCCAACATTAATCTTATTAGTGATTGGAATTGCAAATACTATCTGGAACCTTGGCACGCTCAGTCTAACAATTTACCTAATTATTGTCCTGGTTCTTGTGCTATTATCTCGTCACGTCCTTTACCGTAAAAAACTGGAATATTCAATCGGTAAGTTTGCCATTGATAGTCTTATTTTTGCCGGTGCTTGTATTTTATACGTGATTGTCGGTGTCATTAACGCCCCGCAGTACTCAAGTAAGCACCATATTCCCGACTTCCTTTTCTTTCCTGGAGAAAAGATCTGGGTGTCTGGACTATTCGGATTAATTCTTGGCCTCTTGTTAATTTTCTTCATCCTTCGTTACTTTATGGCCGGGACAGATCCATTTAACATGCCAATTGTCTTCAATGCAGACCGTGTCCGTAATGTAATCAAAGAATATGGCGGCAATGAAACTAGTCACCTTGCATTTCTCAAAGACAAAGCTATTTATTATTACAGTGTAGATGATCACGATCAGCTATTCTTTATGTATCGGCGCAAATATGACCGGTTAGTAGTCATGGGAGATCCCGTTGGTGACAAAGCTAGTTGGCGACCGGCATTACGGCAATTTGTCCGCGAGGCAGATAACTATGGCTATCAATTAGTATTTTATGAAGTATCTAGTGATATGACCATGCTCCTACATGAATTTGGGTTTGATTTTATTAAGACTGGAGAAACAGGGTTAGTTAAACTTGCCGATTTTACACTTGCAGGTAAACGGCAACGATCACAACGAGCCTTAATGCATAAATTTGACCGCGAAGGATATACTTTTTCTGTAGAAGAACCACCATTTAGTAAAGAACAGTTAGCAGAAATGAAAAAAGTTTCAGATAGCTGGCTTGGTAATGAGGTTGAAAAAGGATTCTCGCTCGGTTTCTTTGATTCGTATTATATCAATCAAGCGCCAGTAGGGGTTGTCCGCAATAAAGACGGAAAAATGGTTGCTTTTGCGACTTTCATGCCAACAGGTGGTAAAGAAATTCTTACAATTGATCTTATGCGTCATAGTAAAGATGCACCATCCGGAATCATGGATAAAATTTTTATCAGCATGTTCCAATATGGTCAAGAAAATGGATATACTTACTTTGATTTAGGGATGGCACCCCTTTCTAACGTTGGAGAATATCAATTTAGTTTTATTGAAGAAAAAGCTGCCCACTTTATTTACGAATACGGATATCACTTGTACGGTTTCCAAGGACTGCGACGATATAAAGATAAATATGCTACAGCTTGGTACTCTCGCTATACTGTCTTCCGTAAAAAGAATTCAATTATTGCAACAATGATGATTTTAGTCAGTGTTGTTAACCAACGTGTTGATCAGCAAAACCACCGTTCAATTTTCTGGTGGATTGCTAAATAAAGAAAGATTCGTAAAAACAAAATCAAGGCCTCTAAAGTTCAACTTTGCCGAACTTTAGAGGCCTATTTTATAAGCTGGGGCTTATCTCCCAGCCCCCACATTTATTATTTTTGATCCATCAAATAATCATAAAGCATCTCGTGCTTAATCTTATCAGTATTATAACCTAGTACTTCCGCAATTTGATAAGCAAAAGCTAGGGCAGTTGCTGGACCGCGACTCGTAATGATTTTCCCATCATTATCCACAACCGTAATGTCTTCTTTAAACGTTGCAGTTGGGGCAACCTTAGCAATTTCCTCATTAATACCTGGAAAGCAAGTATAACAATGGTCATTAAGCAAGCCATAACGTGCTAATGCGATCGGCGCAGCACACATTGCAGCATCCCACTTATTTTCTGCATTTCGTTTTTGCATTAATTTCATCAACTGGTCATTATCACGAAGTCTCTGAGCACCGCCACGACCACCGGGGAATGCAACTACATCATAATCAAGCAAGCTATCGTCCATTACCTCGTCACACGTTAATTCAATATTATGGGCACCCGGCACATGGAGATCTTCTAAGCCAACCATAGTTGTATCAATCCCCATCCGTCTAAGAACATCAACAATCGTTAATCCTTCAACTTCTTCACAACCCGGTGCAAACATAACAGCAACTTTTGCCAAAATATCACCCCATTAATTATTAATTGTCGCAACTACCCGTTTCATTACAAGTTTAGATTCTGGAATTTGATAAAGGGGATAGCTGTGGAATAGCCCGCGTCCAGCACAAAATTTAACCACAACTCCGGCTTCCCGCAACTTCTGAACAAATAACGCGGTGTCAGGATACAAAATTTCTTTTGTCCCAACAAATATCATTACATCGCGTAATTGCTCAAAGTTTCCGTATAACGGACTTAACCGGTAATCACGGTGGTCAGTGTTGCCAGCCCACATTGTACCGATTTTTCGTAGGCCGCTCACTGCTAGTGTAACATCATTTTCTTCATATTTACTAATAAGAGGGTTGCCTAAATCAAGATCAAGCCATGGTGAAAATAAAATAAGGTGTCCAGGTTGTGGCAACCCTTTTTTACCAAGGTACTCACAAAAACCAGTTGCCAAACCACCACCAGCGGAATCACCCATAATTGTAATTTGACTAGCAGGAACCAAATTATAAATCTCATTATATAAAGCAGCGATTTCCTGGTAGGCTTGCCGATATGTTGCTTGCGGTATTAGCGAATAAAGCGGAACATAGATCTTTGCTCCACTCTCCACCGCTAATCGATTTAAATATTGCCAGTGAGTCTTATCGGGTCGTTGAACATAAGCACCACCAGTAATATACATAATCACTCGCTGATTCTCACTATGGTTATTTAAAATATAAGTGACCAATCCCTCTTTTTCCTGACGTTTAATGTTGACAGACAGTGAAACCGCGGGAAGCTGATAATCGGCATCATTATCAATCCATGCATTGCTAATCATTGCATTGAATTTATTATTCTCAGCTAAATCATTTTTAAATCCACTTAACTGAATACCCATCTCAACAAGAGTCGCCTTATTCGACCGATGTGCACCGCACCGCCGCAACTCGCGTAAACTATTTTCAAGATTAGCAGCTAACCGGCTAGCAATTTGAGCATTAATCTTTTTCATCTTCTCCACGGAAATTGCCTCTCCTCATTTACAAAAATCTCACTACTATCCTATCATGATTTAAGACTCAGTTTCCTTAAAATTACTTAAAGGCGCTACCGTTTGTTGACGGCGATGATTTCGCCATCCTAAAGAAATAACTAGCGCCAAAGCAATAACAATTAAAATAACGGCCGCAATGATGATATCTCGATAACCAGTATAAAGAATTTTTCTCATCATTGGCAATAATGATTCTGGCAAAGAATCAGCTGTTTTCGCATTCGATAATTTATTAAGCATTCTAAGCGTAATCCCATGATGTTCTTGAACTCCCCGAAATAATTCCTGATTAAGGATAACACCATAAACAGCAGACATAAGGGTTTGACTAAGGATCCGTAAAAGATAGCCCAAAGATGTTGCAATTGGTACATCACGCAATTCTGCATCTGTTTGAACATTGATTTGAAGGATATTAAAAACAAGGCCAACACCAAAACCTTCAAACGCTCCCATCAGTAAGAGCAGCCAAAATGGTGATTTCTGTCCGCCAATCATAATTCCAAGGTAAGCAATAAAAATTGATGCCGCTCCGCAAGTAACGATCCAGTATTTACCCCAGCGTTCCTGAAGGACAGGGACAAGTTCAGAACCGATAAAATTAGTCACAGCTCCGGGAATTTGAGTCATCCCCCCGAGCAATGCGCTCAATCCCAATATTCCCTGTGCCCACATTGGAATATAAGTAACAAAGGCAATAAATGATCCCCAAATAATTACGAATAATGTAAAATCAACTACTAATTCATGATTCCTAAAAAGACGACTGGGGACAATGGGGTCAACTGCCTTGCTATCGACTCTTGCCATCCAGAACAAGAGGAGCATTCCAATAACCAATAGTGCTGCAACGATTAATCCAGATGCTGAACCAATCAACTGAACAGCAACTAAGATCATTACCAAACTGACAACCAATAGGGTAGCTCCTAAGTAATCCACTGGTTTTCCCGCAGCTTGTTTTTTCACATTCTTGTAGAATAAACTGACGATGGTAATCGCAATTAACGCAATCGGAACATTAACGTAAAATACCCAGTGCCAACTTAACGCATCGACAATCCAGCCACCTAGTAGCGGACCGATAATCGATGCCGTCCCAAAACATGCACTAGCAATTCCTAATACTTGCGCACGTTTTTTCAAGTTGTCATATAATTCGGCAAAAACAATAAACGGAATGGTATTCATTCCACCGGCACCAATCCCCATGATCGTTCGGGCAATAATAAACCATAAAATATTAGGAGCAAGACCCTGAAAGATAGCACCAACTAGAAACATCGAAGTTGCAGTAATATAAGCTTGCTTATTTCCTTTATGCTCACCAAATTTACTCCATAATGGCGTAGCAACTGCCATCCCTAAAAGGAAAGTTGCAATAATCCATCCCATATACTGGAGGCCGTGTAAATCACTGGTAATAGCTGGCAACGCAGTGTTAACAATAGTACCGTCCATTCCTGCCATAATATTTGATAGAAGTAACGCACCTGTAACAATCGTTCGCCGTTGTTGCAATTCCACTTTCTCATCTCCCTTAATTTTTACGTACTAAAGAGGATGGGACAAAGCTTTAATGTGCATTATCCCATCCTCTTTGATTAGAAACTGTTTCCCATTATACGACCTTTATCGCTAAAAGTATAATGGTTATTTTTTTAATATTTTAATTTCTCGACCTAACTTTTGCCAATCATCTTTAATCGTTGGTTCCAATCGTCGTGCATAAAGTACTGCGGCTGGATGATACATCGGCATAATCCAATACTTTGTCGGTGACATCTGATATCCATCGTGGTTTGCATTAGCTTGTTGTATTTTCTGGTGAAGCAATTGGCCATGAAGTTCACCAATATTAGCATTACGGCCCAACAAACGTTGAAGTGCTGTATTGCCAAGGGGCACAATCAGTCGCGGCTTGACGGTTGCCAGCTCCCAATCAAACAGCGGCGCAAATGCAAGTACTTCCTTTTTGGTGGGCGTTCTGTTAGGGTGTTTCTCGATTAATTCACCAGTCTTTTTATCCTTAACTTTCTTAATGCTATAAGGGCGCTGGCGGACAACACTAGTAATGTAAACTGTTGAGCGTGAGTACCCAATTGATTCAATGAAACCCATTAATTCCTGACCAGAAGCGCCTGAAAAGGGAATATTTACTTTTTCTTCATGACGTCCCGGTGCCTCTCCTACTAACATTAGGTCTGGGTTAATCGGCCCCTGACCAGGAGTAAATCCTGTTAGCTGACAACCTGCAGTTTTTGCTTTTACCTCTGCTAGCAATTGTGGTGGATATTCAGCAATCATATCACTATCAATCTCCTATCCATTATGCCGCCATTTAGAATCAGTAAGAATACGTGCCGCAATTAATCCTAATGGTAAGAACACGATAATTAATAAGGCTTTTGTCATCCATAATGTTCCCACACTAATTGAAGTTAGTCCAATATTATACATTGCTCGATACATGTATAATCCCGGAACCATGATAACAATTGATGGGACGGTGATCGAAATTTGTGGGTATTGGATCTTTCGTTTAACAATTGATGCTAACAGACCAGCTACAAACGCACCGATAAATGCTGCAGCTCCTGCTGGAATCCCCGTCAAATCTGTCAATTCCAACCTTAACGTATTAGCAACCGCACCAATAATTCCTGCGATTGCCGCCATTTTAGGCGTACTATTAAACATGATTGAAAAGCCGAAGACCCCACAAAAACTTGCCGGTAACCGCAATAAGAACATTGTTAATGCGGAGAGCGGAAGAACAGCAAAATTTTCTGGTCGCAGATTAACCATCAATGCTACAATCCACCCGACTAATGTAGCAACAGTTATAATCGCTACGGCATACATCATTCGCTCAAGTCCAGACCGCATATCAAGTTTAGAAATATCTAGCCCGCTAGTAATGAATGGGAATCCAGGAATGATAAATAGCATTGCACCGATATAACCTGCTTCATGCCGCGAGCTAACGTTGAAGGCTAACTGCATTAAGCTTAAAGCAAGCAAATATGAAAGACATGCAACTGCTACCGCAACGGCAACACAGGCAAATAAAGTAATATGACGATCAATTAATTTTCGCCGAACATAATTACCTAATCCAGCACCAATAAAACTACAAAACATTTCCACCGGACCGCCGCCTAGCAAAAAAACAAAGGCACTACATGCAAGAGCCGCCGCTAATCCCACTTGATAAGGAGCATAGTTTCCCTTAGATTGGGCGATTTCTTCTAGCTGAGCATGAATTTCACCGATTGTCATCTCACTTCCATGCTTATCAAACTTTTTTATAAATCGTTCCATTCGCGCAAGTTTAGTAGTATTAACACTCGTACTTGGCAAAGAAATCGCATGAGTATAGCTATGATGCGCGTCCATACAGGTATATTCAAGGGAAACCAGCCCAATATCAACAGAGCAAGTCATCTTTAATGTCCGTGCGACTGTATTCATCGAGTCACGTACCCGCCATGCCCCGGTACCATATGAAAGCATCATTAACCCAATCCGCCCGACAATCGCTGCACGTTCTACTAAGTTTGCTTCATATGCGGGGGTAAAATTATCATTTGTGAAAAAATCATGCCATGGAATCGCCATATGATGTTTTTCTGACAAATGTTCAGCCGGCTCAAATGTATCCGTTGCCGTCTCTTTATCCTTACTCAAAACCATCAAGCTCCTTCATCAATTCTCTTAACTATTTAATTATACGGCGTTTGTCAAGCAGTCGGTGTAATTTCTTCTAACTGCGAAATTAACTGTTGCTCATCCTTACTTAAAATATAGTCTTCACGAGTGGCAATTGAAATATAAAATTTTTCTGGAATTGGATCTTCAATATCCAGGGCAACAATCCCCGGTTCGTCTTTTACTGCATCTTTTACCATTAAACTAATTCCCTTATTTTGGCGAACTAATTCTTTAATCCAAGAAATATTTGGAACCTTATAAACAGCTGTTCGCGGATTGATTTGGGCATAAGTAGAATAGGCTTGAAAGGCGGCCTTATGTACATATTGCTGGTCATAGTTAATAAACAGCTCATCAGTTAAGTCCCGAAAACTAACTGCCTTTTTCTTAGCAAGCGGGTGCTGTTCGCTCACGATTATACTAAATGGTCTAGTTGTTATTAGCTGAGCAAAAACTCCTGCTTGGTTGATCGGCGCAATTGAACCCAGCATTGCAATATCAATTTTTCCTGCTTGTAATTCAGCTAATAAATCATGCGAACCAACAGAAACTATTTTGATCCGTTGTAAAAGCTGTTTCGAAAGATTACCAATTATATGCGAAATATACATTTTACCGATTATTGGCGGCAAGCCGAATTTTATTTGTTGTTGATCAGCACGAGCAATTTCTTGATGCGCAATATCAATTTTTTTATTAATGGCAATTGCTTTTTTATACAATAGGTGACCGCTTCGAGTAATCATTTCATCCCGATGAACCCGATCTTTGCGTACCAAATTCGTGTCAAATTCTTGTTCAAGCCGACGAATTGCTTGGGTAATGCTGGGCTGGGAAACATTAAAGTACTTTGCTACTTGAGTATAATTTTTTAATTTAACTAACATAACAAAGTATTGTAAATCTCGAGTATTCATCGTCTTTACCCTTTCTGTATTTAAATAACATCTTTATATTACGTCAACTTATGAATGAACACAAAATAATGTTCGTAAAAATAGGCGGTAATATAAAACCCTATTACCTAAATAAATTAATGTTCTTGTAAGTACTTATCCATTATTTCATTAAATTTTTTTGCCTGTTCAGCCATAATTACGTGACCGCTTTGATCAACGGCTTGGTGCGTTATAAATTCTGGATTAGCATCCCTCATTACATCCGCAAATGATCCGTTAAAATACGGACTTTGATTGGCAGTCACCAATAACGTCGCTACATGAGTATTCATTAATGTTGATCGCCAATCCCGCTTAGCATGGTCATACAGTAACGGCAAATTTTCCGCGCGAACGAATGGAAACATTTCTTTTTCTGGTGCGAGTTTTGATATTACCTGCGCTGGTACGCCATTTAATGTTTCACGAACATTGCCATGCTCCCTTAACTTTAACTTATATGATGCCCTTGTAACATCCATATACCCATATTGCCATTGAGCCGTGTTAAGCATTTTAGGCGATTGATCAATTGAGATCACACCCCTTACAGGAAAATCAGGATAAAAATTTAAGAAACCATAGATGACTGCCGCGCCCATTGAATGACCAATCAAAAACGGATTTTCTATTTGTAAAAACATTATCAATTCATATAAGTCTTTGATCAGCGGCTTAATAGTTGTTAAGTTTTGATCCCTGCCTGATGCACCATGGTTTCGCTGGTCATATGTAATTACCTGATAACCTTGTCTGATTAAGTTTTCAATCTGCAAGCACCATATTTGTTGATAACCGCCAAAACCATGAATTAACACTACCGGTTTTCCAGTACCATAAACATAATAGTTGATCCGCACTCCATCACTTGTCTTGAAATTCATTAGGCAGACCTTCCTTTACTAAACCTAAAAAGATAGTCACAATTAACAAATCAGCTGTTCCACCAAGGCTTAAATTGCGTTGACTAAATTCCTTTTCAATTTCAATTAACTTTTGGCGCCCCGCATTAGTCGAAATACCGCCCATTGCTAAACACTCACTGATTTCTTGATTTTTCCATTCTTGAATTGATGGAGTTCCAGCACGCTTAATTAAAGTAGAATCTTCAATGTGCATGGCTAGTTCTAGGAAAGTTGTTAAGATGCGGCTATTCCAACTACCCGTTGACGCTAGTAAAGCTGGCAGTCCATTCATAAATACGGTTGGATAGCCTGCATGTGCCTCACCACGGATTCCAGATAGTCCATATTCTAAATATTGTTTTTCGCCGGCCGTCAAATGTTTTTTTGCTTTAAGATGCTTTAAATCATCATCAATTAAGTTTACCATCATTTGCTTAATTACCGCCTGGATATCCTCTGCATCAAATCTTTTAACGCGTTGCAAACTATACCCTGTTGCTGCAACAAATACTCCTAAAGAAAAGACTGCTCCCTTATGAGTATTAATATTATTTGTAGCAGTAAACATTGCTTTTTCAGCCTTTTTACCGTATTCTCGTAATTCTTCAAATATCAAGGATAAATTAGTTGAACGGCTCATTGTCCCTAATAATGCCGCTTGGTGGAGATATTTTTGCAAACTAGCCGAACTATTGATAAAGGTAAAGATGTCCATGTCTAAATGCGCTCCATGTTCAACCGGATCAACTAACCCCGGTTTAGGCCAAGCAGAGGCCTCATACAAAAGAGCTTGTTGAGCAAGTCGTGTTAGCCAATTAGCCATTTTCGTTTTTTGATTATATGATAATTCCGCGCAAACCAACAAACTAACCTTTTTTTGCAATTCTTCAACCGTGTGACGCCGCGAACGCCCACACTCCTTAGCAGGACGTCCACATATTAAGCATTTTCGCGGTGGCTGGCTTGCATCTGCCCTCGAAAGTGTTTGAATTTTACCATTACTATTAGTTAGTACATCTAAATCAAATAGACGAAAGCTTGGTTTCATTTCCTCAAATTGGCTAGTAATGCTCTTAAGCTTAGCAGCATCTTCTTCAATAAGATAAAACCGTTCAGGCCCTGTCATTTTTTCTAGCCACTCATCCTTAATGACAAAATTAACACCAGTAGTTAGTAATTTACTTTCAAAAGCATCTAGTCCAGTCACAAAAAATTCTTGTATTTTTTTATTATTTTTTATTGGACCTGGAATATTTAACTTAGCTGCTACAACAGTCATTGATGGATTATCTTTTAATAATTTATTCTGCGTTTCCACACGTTCATCTTTATTTTTTAAAACGGCCAGAATATCTTGATATTGACCATGATCAAAAATAGTTTGCATACTAACTCCTCAAATTAAAAATTCATCATTAATTATAGCAATAATAAGTATAAAAAACGGTACTAGAAAACTCCAGCACCGCAATTCTTATTCATAACTAGTCCTTGATTTGCTTGATTTCATCGATTAAAGTACCATCACGATATTCAACCAGGGCAACTGTTCGATCGGTATATTCGATCTTTTCTGGTTTACCAACAATCTTTTCAGCACGTTGTTGTAATTCTTCAATTGAAACAACAGGAATACTTGGAACTTTCTTAAATGCCTCAATCAAGTCTTTACGAGCAGGGTTTACCGCAACCCCTACTTCAGTAACGACAACGTCAATTGATGAACCAGGTGTCGTTACTGAGTTAACAGCAGGAACAATTGTTGCAATTCGGCCACGAGTTAATGGAGCCGAGATAATTGTCATCTTAGCAGTACCAGCATCCTGGTGACCACCAACAGCACCACGGATTTCACCGTTAGATCCTGTCAACACATTAACATTAAAATCAGTGTCAATTTCCAAGGCAGAAAGGATTGCAACATCTAATTGATCAACCATAGCACCCTTGTTGTCTGGATCAGCGTACCAAGAACCATCGATTTCGATTTGACCCGGATTACTCTTCATACTTGAAGCTGCACCTTTATCAAAATCTTGAACGTCCATTACTTTCTTAACTAATCCTTCTTCCAAGAGTTTAACAATTGGTGAAGTAGTTCCTCCACATGTAAAGGAAGCCGTGATATGGTTATCAATCATTGCTTGACGAAGGAACCGGGTAACAGCCAATGCCGCTCCACCAGTACCGGTTTGGAAAGAGAATCCTTCTTTAAAGTAAGGAGAGTTAACAATTACATCATTAACCATCTTGGCAATTTTTAATTCTTTAGGGTCCTTAGTAAAACGGGTAGCACCACTACCAATCCGGTCTGGATCCCCAACTTTATCAACTTTTACAACATAATCAACTTGTGTTTGTTGAATAGAAGCAGGAGTGTTAGGGTAATCAGCAATTGTATCTGTAATCAAAACTACTTTATCAGCATACTTAGCATCAACAAGTGCATATCCTAAGGAACCTAAAGCGGATTCACCGTTCATCCCGTTTGCGTTCCCCATTCGGTCAGCGTTAGGAACACCAATAAATGCAACATCAATCTTAATATTGCCATTTTCAATTGACCGCGCACGGTTACCATGAGAACGGAAGATAACAGGGTTCTTTAATAGTCCATGAGAAACTGCTTCACCAAGACTTCCCCGCATACCAGAACTAGTGATATTAGTAATCGTACCAGCTTTAATCGCTTCAATTACCTTATCGTTCATTACCCCAGTTAAAGATGATGGGGCCAAAGTTAAATCTTTGTAACCCATTTTAATGATCTTATCCATTACCATATTGAAAACAAAGTCACCGTTTCGGAAATGGTGGTGGAATGAAATCGTCATTCCGTCTTTCAAGTTATTTTTAATTACATCATCTAGTGAGGCAACTAACTTATCATCACCCTTAGTTACACGAACATCATGACCGGTATAGTGAACAACCGGGTGGCCAATTTCGGTGGTTTCAAATGGCTTGTAGTTTGTTGCGTTTAAGATTTCGTCTGAAATTTCACGACCTACTTTATTTTTCAATGTATTCGCCCTCCTCATTGATTAAGTTAGAAGCTTTAGCTAAACGAATGACTCTTTGTGCCCGCAATACGACTGGACGATCAACCATTTGTCCATTCATTGAGATAACACCTGAACCCTTTTGATGAGCTTCTTCAATTGCTGCTTCAACATCCAACGCATTTTCAATTTCTTTCTTTGTTGGCTCATAGATTTTGTTTACCCAATCAATTTGACGAGGGTTAACTAAGGACTTGCCATCAAATCCTAATTCATGAATATGCTCAGTTTCTCGTTTGAATCCTTCAACATCATTCATATTCGTGAAGACCGTATCAAAGGCGGCAATTCCAGCAGCACGTGCAGCATGAAGAATCATGTTTCGTGCAAATTCAAGCTCCGCACCATCTGGATAACGGTGAGTCTTCATATCAGTAGTGTAGTCTTCAGCAGAAAGAGCTAACCCAATCATCCGGTCTGTACTTGCAGCAATTTCTGGAGCATTTAATACCCCTTTAGCACTTTCAATTGCTGCCATTACATGGGTAGTTCCTGGCTTAATACCAAATTTATTCTCAGCTTCTTCAACTACCTTTACAAGATCTAGCATCATTTGTGCAGATTCAACTTTTGGCAACCGCACAACTTGGATTCCAGCCTTCACCATTGCAAAAACATCATTCTTAAAAAATGGTGTATCAATTCCATTAACCCGCACAACTAATTCCGAGTCGCCATAATCCTGTGCTTGAAGAGCTTGGTAAACTAACATCCGAGCAGCGTCTTTTTCTGCCATTGAAACTGAGTCTTCCAAGTCAAACATAATGGAATCAGCACCATAGATACCAGCATCCTTTACCATTCCGGCATTGTTACCTGGAACAAACATCATTGTTCGACGTAAACGTTCTTCCATTATTAAAATACCTCCCAGTCTGGTTGATCAACTGTATCAAGCGCACGTTGGGCAGCAGCCATCGTCCGTGCTTTTATTACGCAATCTAAAGCGCCCTTATCTACAGCTTTCACATTAGCATTATCAATTCCATAAGCAGACAAAGTATCAGTGATTACCTTACGAATTTGATCACCGTAAAGTTTTTCTACTGAGGAATCTAAGTCAATGTTGATACCGTTACTACCTTGGCTCAAGGTAATTTGAATATCGGAAGATTCCAAAGTTCCTGCTAGTGCAGTCTTCTTAATATCCATTATTTAATACTTCCTTCCTTTATCCGAGTTTGAAGCTCAGACCAGTTGTTTTTAATAAATTCGAGCGTTGTATCTGGAACATACTTCTTAACTAACGCAATATTATCATTAGCAATTGCTGCTCGTACCTTCGTTGCTGAAATAATATCTTGATCTTCGGCTTGTTTTCGATCAATAATTTTTACTTCAACATCAGGTGGTAGAACCCGGCTCAATTCTTCATTATATACATCAGTAGTCTTAGAATATGGCTCTTTTCCAAGATAGCGGCTTGTTATATTAAGCGGCTTTGCAATTTGTTCTTTAAAAAGAGTTCCATCAAGGGAAGCCTGAAATCTTCCAACATTTTGGTCATCTTTTAAGAAATACGCTGGAAAGGTAGCATAACTTACCATATATTCTTTTCCTGATACAATTGTTACATTTGGCAAGTCTCTTGTTCCAGCTTTTACTAATTCATAGCGTTCAGCAAATGAAAAGCTCGATACATCCTCACTAACTACAAAAACATATACATGATCATTTTCTTTACCGGCTTTTTCAATTAAAAACCGATGACCTTTTGTAAACGGATTAGCATTCATTACAATTCCAGCTATTTTACTATTATCCTGATCATCAAAATGCGGTAAAGAAGAAATATAATCATGCACATCAGATGTCCCGCTTTCTAAAATAGCTCCCTGATCTACTTTTGCCAGCTCATGAAACCCAACATACTGAAAGCTTTGGCTATATTGCGGTTTTGTAAATACAAACAAATGAAAACGTCCCATCATTGCCGCTTCATTTTCTAATTTGCTAACCAAACTATTAAAAGTTTCACCATGGCCCTGTATCTTGGAACAGATTGCAATATATTTCAACACATTACCAGCAATTGACCCCGTTGCCAGGATTTCGCCATTTTCTTCCCATACAAAAGTTTTATCAATAGAAGCGGTTTCCTTTTCTGAGAAAACCTGAATTTCATTGAACTGTAAAAATTTTTTCCACTTAGTAAAATTACGTTTCAAATGAATGTTGATTTCACGAACCTGCATCGAAAACTCTCCTAGTTGCTATTTTCCTTGCTTGCATAGTGACGAACTGCCTGAGCTACTGTATTAACAACACCATCATCAAATACCCCGGGAACAATTTTTTTAGCTGTTGGGTTAGAAATCATACTTGCTAAGCCAGACGCAATCGCCATTTCAAGACCAAAATCAACTTTATTTAAGCTGGTAGTTAATAATCCCTTGTATAACCCGGGAAATACCAGAATATTATTTACCTGATTTGGATACTGGCTTGAGCCGGTTGCCATCACCGCTACCCCAGCTCTTTCAGCCGCTTGCGGGTCAATTTCTGGACGCGGATTTGCCAAGGCAAAAATAATTGGGTCGTTTGCCATTGTCTTAACCTGTTCTTCGTTTAATACATCAGCATCAGAAAGGCCAATAAATACATCCCTGCCTTCTACAGCTTCGTCCAAGCTGTTATATGGTGTTTGATCGCTGCTTTGCTTTACTAAATCAGTTTGATAATGATTATAATTCTGGCTGTCAGCATGAACAGGTCCATTAATATCAACAAAAGCAATATTTTTAATACCTGCTGCAAAAAGCAAGCGAGCAGTTGCAACACCCGAAGCACCGACCCCGTTAATCACTACTTTTAATTCTTTTAACTCTTTATTTACCACTTTAGCTGCATTAATCAGTGCTGCTAAAACAACAATTGCTGTTCCTTCTTGATCATCATGGTAAACAGGAATATTAACAGCTTTAGATAATTTCTCTTCAATTTCAAAACATCGAGGCGCCTTAATATCTTCTAAATGGAAACCGGCAAATGACTCTTGCATATTTTTTAATGTAGTAACAAACTCATCAACAGGAACTTGCTCAACAGTCAAAGGCAATGCATTAACGTTAGCTAAGTCTTTATATAGCAAAGCCTTACCTTCAACAACAGGAAGCCCACCTGCTGGACCAATATTTCCTAAGCCTAAAACAGCAGATCCGTCTGTTACTAAAGCGATGAGTTTGCCGCTAAGCGTATACTTATCTTTAAGTTCAGGATAGCGCTCAATAAGCTTAGAAATAATTGCAACACCAGGCGTATATGCTTCACCCAATTCTTTACGGTTTTTCACTTTAAATTGAGGTGCAATATTAAGTACTCCCTGGTTTTTAGCATGCATTGAGAGTATTTCTTCATCTTCCATCTACTAAATGCCTCCTCATCTCGTTATTAATATTCTACCATCTTTTTTAAAAAATTAAAATATTTGCTGTATTTTTAAAAATTTTAAAAAATAATGCTATACTTAGAACAGCATTGAACATGAAAGGCATGAAATACAATGGATTCACAACATCAACAATTGCTGGGAAATCTCGCACAGGATTATTACCTAAGTAAAATGGCAATCAGCGATATCTCAAAAAAATATAACCTCAGCCGCTATCTCATTATGAAATACCTCGATGAAGCATTTTCTAGTGGAATTGTTGACATTAATATTCATACTGAATATGATCGAAACGCTCACCTTGAGCATCAATTATCAAAGACCTTTAATATAAAAAACATATACGTTATCAAGGATCCCGATAATCCACTTGATCGTGATAAGATTATTGCCAATTTTGCAGCAACACAAATTCAATCGTTAATAAATGAACACATGGTAATCGGATTATCATGGGGAGAAACAATCTTTACCGTTCTTGATCACTTTAGCAGACAGCCTGCCCAAGATTTGGTATTTACTCAATTTATGGGCGAAAACATGAAATATAAATCTTCCGCCGCTTCAATGAGGATGGTACAAAAAGCGGCTGCTAAATATGATTCACCTTACTATACAATTCCCGGACCGTTATATATTCTTAATGATAATGCTCGAAATGCGCTTTACCAGGAACCAGCATTCACTGAGGCATTTAAGACCGCAAATAATATGGATATGGTTGTCTGTGGCTTAGGAACCCTTCAATCAATTGATAGTATCCCTGCTTGGCATGATAATAAAGCTAAACTCTTTGCTAATGTTAATTTAAATCAAGTCGCTGGAATGGCATTCGGTCGTCCATATGATATTAACGGAAATTTTTTAATCCATCCGACATACGATAAAACATTATCTATTTCCTTAAATAAAATTCTCAATGTTCCAAAGAGAATCGCGATCGTCCAGCGTAAATCAAAGTATCAAGCAGCTCTTGGCGCTCTTCGTGGTAATCTCTTTACTGATATAATCTTGACAGAATCAATTGCCCTTCGGATTGCTAAAGAGTTGTAATAAAAAAAGATCTGGTGCCATACCAGATCTTTTTTTATTACCATAAACCGATAACTTTCATCCAAACAGTTCCTACACCAATAAATACTACTAAGTATAGAAGACCAAGGATAAAGTTCATCCGCCACCAATCAGCCTGTTTTACATAGCCAGTACTAAACAATGCTGAGGCAGGACCATTTGCATAGTGCGTAGTTGAACTATATGCAGCAGCTGTTAATGAAAGAAGCATTGCAGCTAAGAATGGTGGTACTCCTGCTGAGATTGCAACACCAAGGAATCCGCTAAACATTGCAGTAACTTGGGCTGTACCAGAAGCAAAGAGGTAGTGGCTGTAGAAGTAAATTAATACAAGAGCAAGTAAAATTACAAACCAGCTCATTCCACTGAGTGAGTGACTAACTGTCTTTGAGAACCATGGAATAATTCCTAACTTATTTAACTCTCCAGCAAGGAAGATTAGAATTGAGAACCAAATAACAACATTCCATGCACCGGTTTCATTCAATACATCTTTAGTAGTAAGAATACCTGTTAAAAGCATTAATACAACCGCGATAAATGCAACCGTCATCGCATCCATGCCAACAAAGCTTGAAATCATCCAAAGAACAATCGCAATTACAAAGATAGCTAACATGATCTTTTCAGAAAGCTTCATTGGACCCATTTCTGCTAATTGAGTATCAGCTAATTCACGGGCATCAGGTGTTTCCTTGATTTCCGGTGGATACATCTTGTAGATAATCCATGGAACGATTGCTAAAAGAATAACACCTGGAAGTAATGCAGCTAAGAACCATGAAATCCAAGTAATATTAACGCCAAGTTCCTTTGCCAAACCAACAGCAACAATGTTTGGTGCCATCGCGGTCATGAACATAGCACTTGTAATAATGTTTACGTGGAATTCAGTGAATAATAGGTATGAACCCATCTTTCGTTCTGTACCATCTTTTGGTGAAGAATGGAATGTGCTTGATAAGGAATCAATAATTGGTAACACGATACCACTAGCACGGGCTGTGTTAGATGGAGTTGCCGGAGCAGTAACCAGGTCAATTCCCATCAATGCATATCCAAGTCCTAGTGATTTCTTACCGAAGTAGCGAACGAAAAGTAATGCAACACGGTGTCCTAATCCGGTTTTAATAAAACCACGAGCAATTAAGTAAGCCATTGCAATTGTCCATGGAGTACTGTTACCAAAAGCTACAACCGCTTCTTTCATCGGTGCAATTCCTAGTAAAACAGTCAATGTAAAACCAATTAATGCTACACCAGCAATTGGAAGTGGTTGTGTAATACATCCCACAATTGTTGCAATAAATAGTGCTAATAAGTGCCAAGCAACGACACTAATCCCTTCTGGCCGCATTGGAGTACATAGCCAAATAAGGATTCCCACAATTAACGGCCATATAAAGCCCTTATAATTTACCTTTGATAATCCCATTAGTTTCTTTTCTCCCTTAAATAATTAAAGTTCTACGTTATCCAAGACTTCCTTCATCTTAGTAGCAGATAAAGTCAGCTTTTTTAACTCAGCTTCAGAAAAATCGTAGTCAACTACGCGTTCAATACCAGTTCGGTTAATAATTGCCGGCAATCCAAGATAAAGATCCTTTATCCCATATTGACCTGTTAAAGGTACAGATACCGGTAGCATAACATTCCGGTTTTCAATGATTGCTCTTACAATATATGCTAGATATTTTGCAACACCGTAGAAAGTAGCGCCTTTCCCATTAATAATTTCACTGCCTCGAGCCTTTACAGCCTTTTCTAATGCAGCGTAATCTTGATCGGTCAGGTTGGCAACCTCTTTTAACGGCTTACCATTAACCGTTGCTTCATCAAAGGCACCAAATGACGTATCACCATGTTCGCCCAAGATAAAAGCGTCAATTTCATTAACGGGTAAATCCAGCTTTTCAGATAACAAAACATCTAAGCGAGCTGTATCTAAGGATGTCCCGGTACCGATAACACGATGCTTAGGAAATCCAGACAGTTTTTGAGTTAAAGTAGTTAAAATGTCTACTGGATTACTTGAAACAACAAAGATACCGCTAAAGCCGCTTTCAACAATAGGAGTTACAATCGTTGAAAGAATCTTTGCATTTTTGTTAACAAGATCTAGCCTTGTTTCACCTGGCTTACGGGGAACCCCTGCAGTAATCACTACTACGTCAGCATCTGTCGCATCAGAATAGTCCCCTGCATGGATATTTACCGGGCTAGTAAGCGGTGTAATATCTTGTAAATCTAGTGACTCACCAGTCGCCTTATCCTTTTTTAAATCAACAATGACTAGTTCATCGACTTCTTGTGTTGTTTGAAGCAATGAAAAGGCAAAGGATGATCCTACTGCCCCATCACCAACAAGCAAAACTTTATGATGATGCCTTAACATAAGTGTTTCCTCCAATAATAATTAAATAATTGCTCTAGGCGGAAAATTCCACCTATTTTATTCTTACTTCAAACTACGTGCGTATACAGTCACCTGTTGTCCGGCTTGGCGTCCAAAGACAATTGTTTCCGCAATCGAGTTTCCACCGACACGGTTATTGCCATGTAATCCACCAGCAACTTCACCTGCAGCATATAATCCCTTGATTACATCTCCATTACCATCTAACACTTGGGTCTTAGTATTAATATGGATACCACCCATTGTGTAGTGAATAGCAGGTGCAATATGAATTGCGAAGAATCCTGGTTTAGTAATTCCGCGATCCATTCCGGTTGTCCGGTGGAATTCCTTATCATCATGATTTTCAACAGCTTCATTCCAGGTTGCAACAGTCTTCTTTAAGTTTTCTGGGTCCATATTGAGGTTCTTAGCAAGGTCTTCAACTGTGTCACCATGTACTACAAGACCAACCTTGTCATAAAATTCAATTGCCTTAACATGATCACGAATACCCTGGTCAAAAACCAAGTAAGCACTGTGCTCAGGAAGTGAGGTAATTGCGTTAGCACAAATCTTACGAGTATTTAATTCGTTGATGAACCGCTTCCCCTGAGCATTTACCAAAATTGCACCTTCGCCACGAACTGCTTCCCCAATCAGGTAAACATGGGGATTGTCTTGTTGAACCGTTGGGTGAACTTGTACAAGGTCCATTTGCATTAATTCCCCGCCAACACCTTCAGCAAGTTTCAAACCATCACCTGTAGCTCCTGGCTGGTTTGTTGTCTTATAATCAGCGAGGTCTGGGCGGAATCGCTTCATGTATTCCTTAGACGCACCAAATCCACCAGTAGCTAGAATAACCGCTTTGGCATGAATAGTCTTAATAAGTCCATCAGCATTGGCTTCAACACCGATTACCGTACCTTCATCATCTTGCAATAGCTTATTAACTTTAACCTTGTTGAATACTGGAATATTTTCCTTTTGGACAACTTCTAATAAGCTCTTTACCAAGAAACCACCAATCGGCGCCATACTTGCTGGACGGTGAGTACGCTTCCGTGACATTCCACCGGTAATGGTAATATCATCAAGCTTAATACCATGGTCAGCTAACCAGTCGATTGCAGGCGCAGTGTGATATACAAAGTAACCAAGCATATCCTTATCGTTTAAGCGTCCACCATCTTTGTAGGTTTCATGGTAGAAATCAGCCACATTATCAATAACACCGTGTTGCAACTGAACATTGGTTTCAGCAGCGTTCATTCCAGAAGATGCCCGGTTAGTATTACCGCCTAGTTCTTCTTCCTTTTCTAGAACAACTGTCTTCATTCCTAATTCATTTGCTTGAATTGCTGCTGAAAGGCCTGTACCACCAGACCCAATTACAATAACATCATAATCATTATCTAATTTACTTACAGATAATGGTTGAAATTTTTCAGCCATGATATTGTTCTCCTTTATTTATCTTATACCTGTTAACAGTCAAAAAGAGTGGGATAGCGAGCTGCTTTTCGAACTGCTCATTTCCACTCTCGCCAGAAACTGGCATTGCTTTTAACTTAATTGTTACTTATCACGATCAACGTTGGTCATCTTAAGCATGTCCATCCATTCATCATACTGTTCTTCGGTAAGCTTACCAGACTTTAATGCAGCTTCTTTCAATGTGCTTCCTGCTTTATCCGCAGCTTGTGCGATTTTAGCACTGTCATGGTAACCGATGTGTGGTGATAATGCAGTAACGGTCATCAAGGAATTATCAACTAATTCTTCCATCCGTTCTTCATTAACGGTCATACCGTGGATCATCTTGTCGGCAAAGCCCATGATAGTACCAGTCATCAAGTCAGCTGATTCAAGGAAGGCATCGATCAATACCGGCTTGTAAACATTCATTTCAAAGTTACCTTGTGATGAAGCCATCGTTACAACTGTATCGTTACCAAATACCCGTAAAGCAGCCATTGTTACAGCTTCTGCTTGAGTTGGGTTAACCTTACCTGGCATAATTGATGAACCTGGTTCGTTAGCTGGAATATTTAATTCACCATAACCAGCACGAGGACCTGATGCTAAGAAACGGATGTCTTGGGCAAGTTTGAACATGTCAGCTGCCAAAGTCTTTAAAGCACCATGAACAACATCTAGACCAGAGTGGTTAGCTAAGCCATAGAATTTATTTGAGTCAGCAGTCAAGTTTAATCCATAAACTTCACTAAGCTTTTCAGCAATCTTTTCAGGCATTCCTTCAGCGGCATTCAAACCTGTACCAACAGCAGTACCACCAATTGCAAGTTCGTTTAGCGTTGGTTCTAAAGTTTTAATGTAGTCAAGATCATGTTCCAGAGAAGCAACATAACCAGAAAGTTCTTGGCCAAACGTCAATGGAACAGCATCTTGCAAGTGAGTACGTCCAACCTTAACAGTCTTCATGTACTTCTCTTCCTTAGCCTTTAATTCATCAATCAAGTGTTGAACAGCAGGCTTTAACTTATCAAGAGCTTCTAAGGCAACCACGTTCATTGCAGTTGGGAAAGTATCATTTGAACTTTGACCCTTGTTAACATCATCATTTGGTAAAATTTCGATGTCAGGGTTAATTTCATGAGCCTTGTGCGCAACAACTTCATTAGTGTTCATGTTGGTTTGTGTACCAGAACCAGTTTGGTAAACCTTTAATGGGAAGTCTTTCCGCAATTCTTCATCATTTAATGCGAGTAGTTCATCAATTGCCTTTACGATTAAATTACCCTTTTCTTCTGAGATCGCCTTGGTTTCCATGTTAGCTTGAGCCGCAGCTTTTTTAATGTTCAATAAAGCACGGATGATTGCTAATGGCATGTATTGACCAGTCGGGAAATTATTCCGGCTCCGTTCGGTTTGTGGTCCCCATAATGCGTCAGCAGGGATTTTAACAGGACCTAACGTATCTTCTTCAGTACGGTATTCTGACATCTCAAAAACCTCCAATGTATTAATTGAGCAATTATAACTTGTGAAATGTTACACATCATTTACACGTATATCCTACCGTGTAAGTAGAGCTATAGTCAAATCTTTAACATTCAATAATTTTCACTTATAGCTATAGCTTTATCTATTGTTATAATAGCGTTTTCAGATTGTATTTGCAAAAATTTCACAATGTTTTCTACCAAAAAATACCTAAGATTTTTTAGTTTCTTAGGCGCTTTTTATTAGATGCTCAATATCTAGGTTTTATTATTCACAAACAGTTTATCTGCCCAATTGTAAAACAAAAGCAAGAAACTGAGAAAATTAAAATTTTCTCGGTCTCTTGCCCTATTTTTCAATCGTAATGCTTTTAATGATAACGTCTTTTTTAGGCTTATCTATTGCGTTGCGTTTAACTTTACTAATTTTTTCAACAACCGCCATACCAGATAGGACTTGCCCAAATACTGTATGGTGGAAATCCAGCCACGGAGTCCCGCCATGCTTTTCGTAATAATCAATAATTTCTTGCGGATAACCAATAGCTTTCATTTGATCAATCAAATCTTCTGGGACATGCTTGTTCGTAACGATAAAGAACTGACTTCCATTAGTATTCGGACCAGCATTAGCCATTGAGAGCGCACCAGTAAAATTAAATAATTCTTCTGAAAATTCATCTTCAAAGGGGTGACCGTAAATACTCTCGCCACCACGACCAGTTCCCGTGGGATCACCGCCTTGAATCATAAAGTCAGGAATAACCCGATGGAAAATCACATCATCGTAATAGTGTTTTTCTGCTAATTTAACAAAGTTTTCCACTGCTTTGGGAGCATACTTTGGAAAAAGCTGAATCTTTATGTCACCCATTGTTGTTTTAATTGTTGCTTTGGGTCCCTTAGCTTCATCTAATGCTAATTGGGGATATTTCATTGAAAAGGCCTCCTCTTTCTCTCAAACCTCTTGCACTATCTTAGCAAGAAGCAGAAAGAAAAAGCAATTGTTTAATCTTCACTAACCCGCAAAACACAAGCACCTTTAATATCACCATTTTTAACGTAGCGAAGAGCTTCATCTGCTTTTGCTAACGGATATTCATGCACTTCTGGATGAATGTTAAGGCGATCGGCGAGGGTTAAAAATTCTTCTCCGTCACGCCGGGTATTACTTTCCACACTCGTTAACGTTTTCTCATGAAAAATCTCTTTTTGATAATTCATCGCTGGAATATCTGTCATATGAATTCCTGCCAAGGCTAAGGTTCCGCCTGGAACAAGACTTGCTAGTGCCGGCAATACCATATCGCCAACCGGTGCAAAAATGATTGACGAATCTAATGGCACAGGTGATGGATCATATGAGCCTTGGACTGAGGAACACCCTAACTCAAGGGCAAACTTTTTGGCATCTTCACCACGAGTAAAGACATGAACCTCAATCCCCTGTGCAAGAGCGATTTGGGCAGTAATGTGCGCTGAACCGCCAAATCCATACAGACCTAATCGACCTCCAGCAGGAATATTAGCCCGTTCAAATGCCCGATAACCGATAATACCTGCACATAGTAACGGAGCTGCCTCTAGTGAGTTAAACTTTTCAGGCAAACGATAGGCAAAACCTTCTGGAACCGTTACGTATTCTGCATAACCGCCATCGTGATCCCATCCTGTATAAACAGAGTGGGGACAAAGGTTTTCGTGGCCTGAACGGCAGAACTTACAAACTCCGCAAGCATGACGAAACCACGGAATACCAATCCGTTCCCCTAGCTTAAACCGTTGTGTTTCTGGACCAAATCCCACAACTTTTCCGACAATTTCATGCCCAGGGGTAACATTGGGTTGATGAACAGGTAAATCTCCTTCAGTAACATGCAAGTCCGTATGACAGACACCACAAGTTAGTACTTTTACCAGGACTTCACCACGGTTAGGAGTAGGAACTGGTTTTTCAATAAACTTAATTGGCGACTCTTTTCCATCAATCGGTCCCGGTTTAGTAACTGCCCATGCTTTCATCGTTTTTGGAATAGCATCTTCTCGTTTCTCCATCATTTAAAGACCTCGATTAAATAAAGTTTTCACTATTTATTGTAATGCTTTTTATTATTCATAACAGTTATGAATTTTCTCAATTTGTCGTGCCCATTTTTTCTTGAATTCAGTTATGTTTAATTGACTATTAATCGATCCATCATCTTTAGCCACTTGTGCAAGTCCGGTTACTCCGCCAATATCTTCCAAAATTCCATAACCAAAGCCGTCAATAATCTCTGGACCAGTATGGGCAGGAATCCGTTTAGGCTTAATTTCCTCAAATTTTATTTTGAAATCCCACATATCGCCAAAATCATATATTAGGTGAAAATCATGCGATACATCGCAATCGCCAACCCAACTTTGCGTAATATCCTTTGTCTGGCCGAAACCGCTATCAAAAATAGGCAGCTGATAACGCACTGACCCCTGTTGAAGCTCAAATAAGTGATTACCATCGGCATTAAAAGCAGCCAAGATTGTAAAACATAGCATATCCAACCGGGTATCACCGCTAACGGTAAACCGTCGCCACATTTTAGGATTATAGTTGCTTAGCTCAACATAAATAGTATATTGTTTATTAACATACTGAATTGCATGTTCTCGTTGATTTCGTACTTGCCGCTGCATATCACGAATGATTCGTTGGAGATGATACATTCGTTGTTTTGAATTCAGGTCCTTGATTCCTTGATTAACCGCTTGAACAAATTTGTCATAGTCTTCACTTGAAAAAAGATCCTCAGCACGTAAAAACTTACCAAATTCACGAAAGGCATCGCTCTTTGAACGAAAACCAGTATCAGTTGGCCGCTCATTATGCAGTTTTTCATAATTAATAAAATAGTGATAGATTAAAGTCAAATCATCAAGAACCGATTCACCTAGCGCTTCGCAATAGCCAATATAATCAGCTGCGCAGTCAAGGTCACGATCAATAATACTTTCACTCTTGTTTCGTTCTTCAAGATATTCTTCATAGTCATCCAGAATCTTTTCACCGACTGCTGTTGCATTCATAATATCGTTAATTGAGAGCGAACGATAAAGGTAACGACGATTATGCTCATTAAGTTCCGGATGGGATGGAACTTTAAAGTCAGTGATAGAATAATCCTCAAAGATATCCATTACTACATATTCTTCATCAGTTGCCTGATTAATAATTTGTGTTTGTTCAGCTAATTGAAGGGCAATTTCGGCATTACTAGGATTCTTCTCCCAGTCAATGATTGAATTAGGTCCTATCATTAAATTCTGGTATTTTTGCAATTGCTGTTGTGTTTCCGGCTGAATCTGCCGCGTGAATGCCACCTTACCGAATTGAGCATCACGGATCATTCTAATTTTTGCATGCGGAATTGGCGATATTTCTAATAATTGTAAAAATTCACGTTTAAATGCTGTCATGAATGATCGCGAATCATTAAATCGTTGGGGATGACGAACGATAACAGGAAACGACATCAAATTATTCATTATAATCATGAACTCACCAGCAACCCGAATTGTCCAAGCATTGGTATCTAATAACTCAGAAGGTGACATTATTTGTGAGTTAATGTGTAAATGCTGGGCAAGTGAATTTTCCACTGCAATAATCACCATATCAACTCCTTTTTTATTACTTAACTTATATTAATTTTATTTTAAAAAACATTATTTATCAACTCAATCAAACCATATTTACAAACAAAATAAAAGATTTAAAATAGGGTATAATGTACTGTCTTTGAAAGGATGCGCCTCTTTTGATCAATCAAAAACTTGATATTTTTGACCTTAAAAAAATTCAAATAAATAAAACAAAAGCAGAACTTGAAAACGCTGGGAAACAACGACAAAAGGATATCACTAGTGAAATGCTGGGGACTTTTATTCCCGTTAGTCGTAATCCGGTTCGAACAATCCAAATAACAGAAGCGAACATGATTCGCGAATTACTGTCTCTCCGCCATCAACGCATGCTTGCAAGCCGGTTTGCCTTTTTTCGCGGGACAGCCGAATTAATGGAACACGACCTCAAATATCAATCCCAGAGTAATCTTCCCATTATTATTTGCGGAGATGCTCATGTAAATAATTTTGGATTTTATGCCTCTCCCGAACGAAAGCTTCTTTTTGGGTTAAACGATTTTGATGAAGCAAGAATTGGTAATTGGGAAAGTGATCTAAAAAGACTCTTAGTTAGTGCAGAACTAGCCGGAGAAGAAAATAATTTTGATCGTGCCGACCTTTATCGCCTGCTTCAAGTCACCACTAAAACGTATCGTCATACCATTAAAAGTGCCAATAAGATGAGTCTGTCACAATTATTTTACTTCTCGTTTGCATATGAAGACATGGGTAAAGCAATTGAGTCCTTTGGCGATATTTCAACCCAAATGCAAACCGTCCTTAATAAGGTTCTGAAAAAGAGTCAACGCAGTAATTCAGAAGAAATAATCCAAAAAATGGCGACAGTTAATAACCAGGGTCACTTGGTCTTCCGTGATAATCCGCCACGTGCCCGCCATCTTAGTGCTATTCGCTATCAGCAAATCGTTAAGGGTTATCAGCAATACTGCGAAAATGTTCGCCAAGACGTCCGTGTACTGTTAGCCAATTTCCACATTTCAGATATTATCCGTTACAGTGTTGGAGTAGGAAGTTTTGGAACGCGCTGTTACTTAATAATGCTTACTGGTAATGATGGCAGCCATCTTGTTTTACAGGTTAAAGAAGCCATGCCGCTCCGTTATAACATGCTCTCGCTCCCTGTTCAGCAGGTAATCAAAAATGGTGGCATTGCCGGACAACGGATTGTGACCGCCCAACGCGTTTTGCAATCTTCGTCAGATCGTTTCTTAGGAAGCACCAATTTTGGCGGGCGAAGTTATTACATTCGTCAGTTCCGCGACATGAAAGAGTCCATCAATGTTAATAAACTTGATTTTGAGAGTTTTCAGTTTTATTGTCAGACATGTGCTTACCTACTTGCAATGGCTCATTTTCAAAGTCCAACCGCCCCAATGATTCGTGGTTATTTAAAGCATCAAAAAAAGCTTGACACACTCTTAGTTGATTGGGCATTAAAATATGTTGAACAGGTAACAGCTGATTTTGAACAATTCAAACACGCCATTATGGAAGGAAAATTAATAAGTTAATAACGGATTTAAAAAGGACTGGGAATTAACCCAGTCCCTTAATTATTTTAAAGATAATAATGCAACAATCCTTCAGACGGTGGGACAGCTAGGCAATTTAGCTCTGTCCCGCTCTTATTTTCGTTGATTCATCTTTTTGCGGTACTCAGCCCTTGTCATTTTTACTGTTTCCGTATCCGACTGCTTTTTAGGAGTCGTTTTAGCTGGCTCCGGCTCCTTTGAGAGTTTAATTTTACCATAGCTTGTTGAAATAGTAGTAAAAGTTGATTGCCTAAGCGGCTGGTTATTTTCCTTTTCTACTTCAACTGCTTTTTTAGCATTTTCTAAATTATTACGTGCTGCTTTCAAATTTCCCCTTGCTACTAATAAATTAGCAGAAATACGGTCTAAATTATCTTGAACATTTTTCAGTAATTGACTACTGGTAGTAATAGTCGTCCGATCACCAATTGTTTGTACCCCTGCAAAGGTATTCTGTGCAGAGATCACTGCCGCCTTTGCATCGTGATACTTCTGGTTAAGTTTTTCATACGACTTCTGTGCCTGTTCATAAGTTTTTTGGGCTTGCGTTAATGCTGCTTTTAGATCAGCCATACCATTTACCTCACTTAATACCTGTAAATAAACTAAAAGGTTGTGGCAAAGCAACCTTTGTCACAACCCTCTAGTATGTCCGAACAAAATATAATATTAGATTCTCAACCAATAATTAACTCTTAATTAAGTTATTAGTATTCGCGCTTCTTACCAGCTAAGCCAAGACCAAACATAGCAGCAGCTGCTCCTAAGGCAACAGCAGCAACGCCACTTTCGTTACCAGTTTGTGGTAATGTTTCTGCCTTAGCGTTGTTTTGCTTATTAGCAGTCTTGTATTCTGCACGAGTTAAGTTAGTAGCTGCAGCAGCTTTCTTGGTAGTAGTTACACCAGTAGTAGCTTCACCCTTCTTAGTGTCGTTTACAACACCTGCATTATCATTCTTAGCAGCGTTGTTGTCACCTTTGTTGGTGTTGTCTTCGCCTTTATTAGTGTTGTCATCACCAGTAGATGGCTTATCGGCAGGCTTGTTGGTATCAGTCTTGTCATCGCCAGTTGATGGCTTATCAGCAGGCTTTTCACTAGCAGCCTTCTTAGCAGCTTCAAGGTTTGCCTTAGCCATATCTAAGTTAGCTTGGGCATTCTTCAAGTTAGCCAAAGCGTTGTCGTAGTTAGTTTGAGCAAGCTTTTGAGCTTCTTCTGCATCCTTAACAGCTGGGAAGTCGCTAAAGTCACCGTTATTTACACGGTCAAGAATTGCCTTAGCAGCGTCAGCGTTCTTTTGAGCGTCTTGGTACTTAGCTTCAGCAGCAGCCTTGGCTTCATTAGCATTCTTAACGAGGTCGTTGAATACGTTTTGTGCTGCTTGAATCTTATCCAAGGTAGCAGTCTTATCAGCTGGAGTGGTTGGGTTAAGGTAGTAATCCTTAAGAGCACTTACTAATGCTTCGGCAGCATCAGTTTGTGGTGCATTGTAACCATAAACCTTTTGAACCTTATTAAGTAAACCTTGGGCAGTGTTCAAAGCATTTTCAGCGTGGTCAGCGTTCAATTCGTTATATGCTGCAGCAGCATCAGTAGCGAATTCGTTATTTTGGTTGAAGGTATCTTGAGCCTTCTTAGTAGCAGCCTTAGCAGCATCTAATGCCTTAGTTGCATCGTTAACTTTAGTAGTTGCGTCATCATATGCCTTTTGAGCATCAGCAACTTTTTGGTTTTGCTTTGCAAGAGCAGCCTTAGCATCTTCAAGCTTTGCGCCTGCTTGGTTAGCAGCAGTTGAAGCGTCATCGTATGCCTTTTGAAGGGCTGCCATATCTGGGTTAGTTGTACCTAACTTATTAGCAGCGGCTGTTTGAGCATTCATAGCTTCATCAAATGCTGCTTGGGCCTTTTGTTGAGCAGCTTGGGCGTTACCAAAGTCTTCACTTGCCTTGTTTACATTAGCGGTTGCACTTTGGTAAGCCTTTGCAGCAGCTAACTTATTTGCTGCAGCTGTTTGAGCATTTACAGCAGCATCATGTGCATCTTGAGCAGCCTTTTGACGTGCCTGTGCGTGTTCAAGGGTTTCACCAGCTGCGTTTACTTCTGCTTGAGCACCATTCAATGCAGTATTAGCTTCGTCAAATGCTTGTTGAGCCTTAGTTAAAGCAGCGGAAGCTTTATCCCAATCTGTTTTTGCTTGTTGTTCTGCTGCATCATTCCATTCATTTGGTTCGTTGATGTTGTCTTGTGCAGCAGCGTCATAGGCATCTTTAGCTTTTTGTTCGGCAGCCTTTGCATTGTTTAATGCTGCTTCTGCCTTAGTGTAAGCTTCTGATGCAGTTGTTTGACGGTTTGCAGCAACATCATAGTTATCCTGAGCATCCTTAAGGTCAGCATTTGCTTCTTCTAAGGAGTTACCTGTTTCGTTTACCTTAGTTTGAGCATCATTAGCAGCCTTTTGAAGAGCTGTCATGTCTGGGTTAGTTGTGCCTAACTTAGTTGCTGCATCAGTTTGAGCGTTGCGTGCTTCGTCAAGTGCCTTTTGAGCATTAGCTAATGCTTCATTAGCAGTGTTCAATGCCTTAGCAGCAGCTTCTGCCTTAACAGATGCTTGTTGATATTGCTTAGCAGCAGCTAACTTATTTGCTGCAGCTGTTTGAGCATTACGTGCTTCATCAAATGCTTGTTGAGCATTTGCAACATCTTGCTCAAGCTGGTGTGCTTGATTGTACTTGTTAAGAGCATCTGTTTGCGCATTTGTTGCATCGTCAGCAGCCTTTTGAGCCTTTTGTTGAGCAGCTTGTGCATTACCAAAGTCTTCACTTGCCTTGTTTACGTTAGCGGTTGCAGTTTGGTAAGCCTTAGCAGCAGCTAATTTATTTACTGCAGCTGTTTGAGCATTTACAGCAGCGTCATGTGCATCTTGAGCAGCTTTTTGACGAGTCTTTGCATTTTCAAGGGTTTCACCAGCAGCATTTACTTCTGTTTGTACACCGTTCAATGCAGTATTAGCTTCGTCAAATGCTTTTTGTGCATTAGTTAAAGCTACTGCAGTCTTCTCAGCATCGGCTTTGGCAGCATCAAGGGCTTCAGTAAGGTATTCTACTGAGTAATCGTCTGCATCTTGCAAGTCCTTTTCAGCTTTAACAACGGCATCTTGAGCCTTCTGATCAGCAGCCTTTGCATCGTTTAATGCTGTTTCTGCCTTAGTGTAAGCTTCTGATGCAGTTGTTTGACGATTTGCGGCATCATCATAGTTTGTTTGGGCAGTCTTAAGATCAGCATTTGCTTCTTCTAAGGAGTTACCTGTTTCGTTTACCTTAGTTTGAGCATCATTAGCAGCCTTTTGAAGAGCTGTCATGTCTGGGTTAGTTGTGCCTAGCTTAGTTGCTGCAGCTGTTTGAGCGTTACGTGCTTCATCAAGCGCCTTTTGTGCTGCATTTAATGCTTCATTTGCATTATTCAAAGCAGTTGTGGCCTTTTCAGCAGTAGCAGAAGCATCCTGATATGCTTTCTTTAATGCATCGATGTTAACAGCTAACTTAGCATTATCAAGAGCAGTCTTAGCAGTCTTTTGTGCGCTAACAGCTGCGTCTAATTGTTTTTGAAGGTTAGCTTGGTTAGCATTTGCTTCGTCAAGTGCCTTTTGTGCTGAAACAATTTGATCATTAGCGTACTTTTCGTATGCATTAAGAGCATCAACGGCCTTACCCTTGTTGGAAACAGTTGGGTTTTGGTTGTATTCGTTAATTGCATTAATTACATTTTCAGCAGCTTGCTCTTGTGAACTGTTATTGCCGTAAAGTTTTTGGGCTTGACTAACAGCTGATTGAGCAGCATTTAAGGCATTGTCGGTTTTGCCATCCTTAAATTCATTGTAGGCGTTTGCAACATTAGTTGAAACATTGGTTGCCGCACTAGCAGTTGACTTAGCTGCACTGTAATCGTTAAATGCTGAACTTGCAACAGCAGAAGTTGAGTTAGCGTTACTTTGAGCAGTTGAGGTTGCCGCACTCTTAGCAGCTGCTACATTTTCTTGAGCAGTACTGTTAGCAGCACTTGTAGCAACAACAGCACTAGAAGCAGCTGTAACTGCATCACTAGCAGCATTTACTTTTTCTTGAGCTTGTGAAACTACATCAGATGAAACGTTTGAAGCAGCACTCGTTTTAGTTGTTGCAGTAATTGCGGGTTGAGCAGCAACATCGGCGTGAACTTCATTATTATTTACATTTGCTAATGTAAGACCAGCTAAAGTAGCAGTGGTCATTAAACCAGCATATACAATATTCTTTTTAGCTTTATACATTTTGTAATGTACTTGATTATTTTTCATAAATAATCCTCCCAAAATAAAAACTTCAAAATAATTGTCTTACAACACCCTCATTTTATGTAATCGTTCTTACCATTTCAAGCTATTTTCGTTTATCTTTCGATTGATAAAATAAAAAAAAAAAAAAACGCCCTTATTATTGTCATATCAACATTCGTTCTATAATTATTGATTTTTAAATTAACTAAATTTTATTTTTTGGTAAATTAAATATCGGTTTATTGATATCAGTTGATAATTATAAACGAAAAAGAAAGAAGTTGTGCAAAAACGCAATTGCTAATAAAGCCCATATTTACTATTAAAATACGCAAATCATATGATATGTAAAATTGCTCATTCAGTGTTAAAGATAAGTCGACTCAATATCATTAAGGACACTGCCTTTAATTTTCATGTTTATTTCGCTGATCGTTCCCATAACGATCTTGTTCCTTGATAGCACTGCTTTTATGGCGATGCTTGTTAATAAAGTCTTGCTCAGCTGCAAAAATCATTAAAAAGTCGATAAAATTTTTACTAAAACTCTTCTTAAATTTATCCCACTTATTTTTAGTCATTTACTCTCCCTCATAAATTTCACTGTATCTTTATCTTTTATTCTAGCATATTCAAACTTGTGCAAACGATTGCACGATTTTAAAATAAAATTGTGGTAAAATAGTAATTGTAATAAAGCGCTTACTTCAAGGAGGAACAAATTTATGGAAATTTCTAAAGTACCATTCGGAACATATAAAGGTGATCCGGTAACAAAATATATTTTAACTAATGACAACGGTGTTCAAGCCGGAATTTTAGATTTTGCTGGTCTATTACAATCTTTCAAAGTGCCGACAAAAGATGGCGGAAAAGCAGATATGATCTTAACATCTGAAAATCTTGACAACTTTACCAACAATGGTTTCTGTACTAATCGTTTAATTGGCCGGGTTGCAGGCCGAATTGCTGACGGTAAGTTTAGTATTAATGGTAAAGATTATCAAATCGAACAAAACGAAGGAAAAAATGCCTTGCATGGTGGTACGAATGGCTTTTACAGTCATATTTGGCACGTTGATAGTACTGAAGCAACTACCGACTCTGTTTCAATCACCCTCAGCTTAACATTGAGCCCAGAAGTAGATACTTACCCTGGTAAAATGCATATAGTTGCAACGTATACCTTAAATAATGACGATTATCTTTCACTTAAAATTTCGGCAACTACCGACGCTGATACATTGTTTAATCCTACTAATCACACATATTGGAATATGGCAGCAGCGAATGTTCCAACCATTGACCAATTAAAGCTTTATGTCAACTCAGAAAGTCACTTAGCGGTTGATGATGGAAAGATACCAACTGGTGAAAAGGTTGCTAATGAAGGAACTCCATTTGACTTTGGTACTCCTACACGCCTAGGTGATGCCCTAGAAAAGATGAGTTCTACAAAAGAAAATGGTTTTGACGATATTTGGGAAGTAACTCCTAGTCTTACAAAGCCTGTTGCTACACTTGAAGATCCAGAAAGCGGTCGTAAAATGAGCCTTTACTCTGACCGCAATGGATTAGTTATGTACACAATGAACTCAGACGATGCCGCTGTTTACAATCATGGACAAGTTCATCCCCACTTAGGTCTCGCCATGGAAGCACAAAATCTTTCAGATGCACCACACCACCCAGAATTTGGTGATATCACACTACATCCTGGTGAAGAAAAAACTTACACTATTAAGTGGCATGTCGAATATTAATTAGTAAATAATAGTGAAATACACAAAGAGGCTGAGAAAGCAAAAAAGTTTTTCTCGGCCTCAACTATTTTTACTTTTCAATGTTAATAATAAAAGAGGTCGGATTTTGCTCTGGCCTCTTTTATTAGTTGTTAGGAATTATAAATTAGTCTTTTTCATCTTGATTGTACTTACCAGCCTTTTGAAGAATGTCCTTTGCCTTTTCAAGGTAATGGTGTTCTGCACGGAATGCCTTGATCTTACCGCCTTCATCATCGGTAAGAGCTGCTAACTTCTCATCAAGTTCCTTAAAGGCCTTATTAAGGTCCTTAATAACTCCTTCTTCGTCTTCCATGTAAACATAATGATTTTCTGCTGGATCTTTGTGACCTTCACCAGCACGTTCTTCAAGCTTTATTGAGTCCTTATCTACTTTCCAAGCGTGCTTAAGAATTGACTTAATATCCTTGATTGTTTCGTGTTGTGCGGTACGGTGCTTTTCGTTGTCAACACTATCTTCAATCTTTGTTAAGTGTCCTTCAGCATCTGCAATCTTCTTTGCAATTCGGTCTAAAGCCTTAAGTTGACGCTTTGCATAATCAGCCATAAATAATTACCTCCTAATACAATAGCTATAATTCCTAATTCATCTTTATTATATTTTTATAATTTAAATTATACAAATGATACGGCTTATATATTACACGAAGGTAAAATAAGATTACAAAGACATTATATAAATAATAAAAATGAGCAGGATTTATTCCTACTCACTTTTAACACCTAGTATCAGTTAAAAATTGATTTTTTAGCAATATTTTGGCTTGCATATACCGATATATCAAAATCCGGCAACCCCGGTATATGTAAAACAATCTCACCGACCTGCTGACCCTTTTTAATTGGTGCTTCGAGGCTTTGTTGACCACCGTTTAATTTTAGGGTTGGCTTAGTTGCTCCTAATTTGACGTTCTTAGGAAGCCAAACAGTTGTTGCTTTGTTCAGTTTTATCTGAGTATTCTTCTTATCCTTGCCGTTAGTAACTTTTACAGCTTTAATTTTGGTAGAAATATCACTAATTTTCTTTGCTTGAACAGGCTGATATTCATCAACAAGCTTATTATAAAAGTCTTGTTGCATCTTTGATTGGTCATTCCATTCACCTTTTGTATGCAACGCAACCAAGATTACTCGGCGGCCGGAAAATGTCCCTGTTGAAACAATACATTTACCCGCACGATCAGTATTGCCTGTCTTTAACCCGTCAATTTCTCCTTCTTTAGGGGCAAAACCGTTTTGGGGTAACAAGGCATTTACATTTGTCATTAGGTATTGCTGATCTTTTGTTACATCAAAGTTAGCGAATTTCTGTTTTGTAATTTCAAGAGTTTCTGGATATTTTTCAACGAGATATTTTGAAATAAGCGCCACGTCTTTAGCAGATAATAAGTTCTCCGCGTCTTTATCGACATCCTTGAGCTTATGCTTTCCTAAATCACCATTAGGCAACCCGATCATATTATAAATCTTAGCATCGGTCACACCAGCTTTTTTCGCAAAAGCCTGCATCTTTTTATTAAACGCCTCAGTACTACCAGCGTCTGCTAAGGCAAGCGCTTCGGTACTGCCATCTGCTGACACGAGCATCATAGAATCAACAAGCTGGCGGACCGTATATTCTTGTCCCTTTACCAATGGCACATTTGAGAAATGCCAGTCATCGGCCATTTTGGCAACTGCTGGCGTTATTTTAATTTTTTGATCCCACTTCAAGTGATGGTTACGAATGTCCTGTTCAATTACCCCTAAAGTCAAAATTTTAATAACTGAAGCAATGGGGTATAATTTTGTCGCATTTTTTTGATAGAGGACTTGACCGCTTTCCGCATCGATTGCATAAACAGCCCGTGCATCCATATTAAAAGCCGCTGTTTCTGCTTCTGCATGAACCCGTGCAAAAATGCTTAGTCCGCCTAAAAATATATTAATTGTTGCAATTACCAATAATAACTTGGCAAAAAAAGATTTAACTTTCTTCATTAGAACTACTTTCTCTCCTTATACATACCTAACTATCATATCCTATCCTTACCCCAAAAAACATGACGATTTGATTAAATTTTGACTGAAAGTCTTATTTTTCATTAAATTAATAAATTGTATCTTTTATTTTTTTAAATTACTTGTATCATTAATTAAGTATGCTAATTTTTAATTAGAAAGGGTCGTTAAAGAATGCAGAGATCGCAGCATCATCGGCGTAAACCTGGTAAGCTTATCCTAATTATTATCGCTATCCTGCTTATTATAATGGGAGTCCATCATTTTACCTCAACAAACGCCCGGTTAAAATCCGCATGGAATAAAATTATCTTCACCTCTAATAACAACGTCAGTATTGCGGTATATTCCCCTAAGACCCACCAGATCTATACTTCTAGTAATGCACCTCAGCATAAATTCCGAACAGCTAGTACAGTTAAAGTTAGTATCTTAGCGGGAATTATTGCTAATCAAAAAGGGCCGTTAACTAGCCACCAAAAATCCTTGGCAACTAAAATGATTGAGCAAAGTGATAATGATTCAACAAGCGAATTATTTGAAAACTATCTTGGAGGCAAAAACGGCCTTCAACAAACGTTTGAGAAGTTCGGGATGAACCAGTCCAAAGCAAACAGCAGTTGGGGATTAACTGTTACGACGCCTAAAGATCAGGTTAAACTGCTAAACAACATTTTCTATAAGTCTAAGATCTTATCTGATGAGGATAGAAGTGAAATCCGTGACTTAATGAGTAATGTTGAAAATGATCAATCTTGGGGTATATCAGCTAGTAGCGATAATTTTGCTTTGAAAAATGGTTGGCTAAATTATGGTAAAGACGAATGGATTGTAAATAGCATTGGTTATGTAAAAAACAGTAATGGAACAGACTACACGATTGCGGTATATACCGATAAGAATCAAACGATGGCAGCCGGTCAACAAGTAATTGAGCAGCTTGCCCGTGTAACAAAACCAATTTTAGATTAATGTAAAAAGAGCGGGGCTAGAAATTGAAAATTTCTAGCCCCGCTCTTTTTATAGGCAGTTTATTAAGAGAGAATTAAGCGTTTTTGGAAAGGACAACTGCCTATTTTGAGAGAGATTATGAACTACTATTTTTGTTCCATAACCTTTTCACCATTAGCAGTAACAGTGAAAGTCTTGTTAGCGGCATCGGCGTCAAGAACAGCAACATTCTTGCCATCCTTGTCCTTCCGCGTAATCTTGATAGTAGTTTCAGTTGGTGTTTCAACTTCAATTGAGCCATCAAGATCAAATGCTGCAAACTTATTCCGCCATGCGAGTAAGTCTAAGAGATTCTTAACTACCGGACGTTGAACTTCCTTTGCAACTTCTTCTTTAGTGTAGTAGTGACGATTAATGTTACGGCCTTCCTTAGTCTTTTCAAGTAATTCAAGATCGTTTGAACCAGCGAGTAAACCAACGTAGTAAACCATTGGGATACCAGGAGCAAAGATTTGGAATGCACGAGAAAGCAAGTAAGCTTTGTCATTGTCACCTAAAGCAGAGTAGTAAGTAGAATTGATTTGGTAAATATCCAAATTATTGTATTCTGCACTTGAGTACTTCCGCTTAACATTAGCACCAACTTTGTACAATTCATTTGATGCATATTCAATTTCGTCATCAGTCAAAATATCCTTTGCATCAACTACCCCAATACCATCATGAGTGTCAAGAGTAGTGAATTGCTTCATTGGTGACATCTTTAACCATTTAGCAAGGCGGTTAGTCTTACCAGAATAAAGGGTGTAAAGAGTAGTCATTGGCAAGGTAAAGTCATAAATAAAGAAGTCATGTTCTGAAATCTTTTGTGGAATAGTGTAGTGTTCGTGAATTTCAGGAAGAATGATTGCCTTGTATGGTGCTAAAATATCTTGAACTTCATTTAAGAGGTCCCAAATTTCAGGTTCAACGAAGAAGTCATTAGTACCAACTTTCTTGATAGCGTAAGCGAATGCATCAAGACGGATCATATCAGCACCATGCTTAACCATATCGATTAATGTTTCCTTGAAGAATTCATTGGCAACCTTGCTCTTAACATTGATGTCGATTTGTTCTTCACCAAATGTATTCCACAAGTTTTCAGTCGTGCCGTCATCAAAAGTAATTTCTTGCTTAGGAGCTTTATCCTTCCGCTTGTAGATTAAGTCAACATCTTCTTGAGTTGGGCGGTTTTTACCAGCCTTTTCCCAGAACTTTTCCCAACGAATAAAGAAATCATTGTACTTGGAATCATCATGTTTCTTCTTAAAGTCTTGGTACATTTCTGACTTCTTTGAAATATGGTTAATCATGAAGTCAAACATTAAGTAGTAATCTTCACCAAGTGCTTCAACATCATTCCAGTCACCAAATGCTGGATCAACAACATCGTAACGGTAAGGTGCAAATCCGCGGTCACCAGTTGATGGGAAGAATGGAAGTAAGTGAACTCCACCAATAGCGTCACCAATGTACTTCTTTAATACTTCATGAGTTTCCTTAATGTCTTTCCCCATTGAGTCAGAGTAAGTAATTAACATTGCTTCATTTTTGATTGGCATAATAAAAACCTCCAATAAATTAGTTAGCTTGTTTTGAGCGACGAGTTGCAAAGAAAATAATCAAGGCAATAACTATTAGCATTACCCCATAGATTGGGAACGGAGCAGCAAGATCCATTCCGCTAAGTGGACGTCCCATTAACCGGTTCATCCACTCAGCAATTGTTGGTGAGAAGAAAGCTCCAAAGTTAAAACCAATAAGTACCATTGATGTTACTAAAGGCTGACGTTTAGCAGGAGCTAGGTCTGGCAACAAGTTGAAAATCAATGGGGAAACTAATTGTAATGGGAAACCGATTAAGAGCAAACCAATTACCAGCATTACAAAGTTGCCGTTAGCAAAGGCAAACAAGAAATTTGAAATGGCCATTAATCCGAGACCGAGGTAAACAGTATTAAAACCAAGAACCTTGTTAATTGATCCGTAGAACAAACCACCGAGTGTTGCTCCGATTAACATTAATGAAAGGAACATTGAGGACCCAGTATAATTGCTTCCCTTGATTGCAACTGCTAAACCAGGGAAACGATTTTCCATTCCGACATAGTCAACAACTAATAAGAAAGCAAAGAGAACAAGCAAGTAAACTACCGGACTAATCTTTTTAATCGGTTCGTCTTCTTCAGTTAATTCTGCAGCAAGGTCATCTTCAGCAACATGGTTATCTTGCGCCTTACTATCATCAGGAACACGGATTGCAAAGAAGAAGAGAACAATAAAGGCAAGAAGATATACGGCAAATGATGCATGCCAGCCAGCGTAGCTAAGGATTAAACCAGCAATAGCAAGGGTACATGCCTGACCAATTTGCTCAGCAGCAGCACGCCAGCCAAGCATTTGAGCGCGGGTAGTACCTTCATACCAAACCGAAATCATTGAAATAGCTTGAGAGTTGTATAAACCAAATCCTGCTCCCAAGACTAACCGGGAAATTAAAATCGCGGTGTAGTCATTGGCAAACATCGGTACAATCCCGGCAAGACCAACGATTGTAACTCCGGCCATAATGATCTTTTTATCAGAAATGTTAAACCATTGTTGAAGTAATGGTGAAAGGACAACGAAAATCATTACAGCAAATGATGGAGTTGTAACTAAATATTCTGACTGTGTTTGTGAGATTCCGAGTGCCGCCTTCAATTGCGGTAAAGAACCTTGGATGGCATAAGCACTCGTAACCATGAATGAAACTGACAAGAATGCCAATTTTGTAACAATGGAATTTTTGTTATTCATAATTAGTAGGTACTCTTTCTATAGGATTATTGATAAACGTTTATCATTACTGTACACCAATAATATACAATGAACATTTCAAAATGTCAAACGATTAACAAAGATTTTTTCTTAAAAATTGTAATCCATTTCATTGTTATTGTAGTGCGATTTAAATGAAAGAAAATGAAAACAGATGATGGCGCTATTTCGAGTTGCTTTTTTAAAGATTGTGCAAGACTATACATTGTCGTTTTAAAATTAATTTATTAAAAAAGAGTAAAGCACTGATGAGGTGAATTACCGCTTTACTCTCCTTAAATTTAACAATCAGTCAATACATAGCTTCTTAATTGCCTGTGCATAAATCTCCATCGCTTTATACATATCCGGTAATGGCCACTGCTCATTTGCCTGATGCATGTAGTCTGGCGTTGTTGGTAACATTCCACCAAAGGCAACACAGTTATTCATCGTCCGTGCAAATGTTGCACCGCCTGAAATTTGTGGTTCAGCATCAACATCACCTGTTTGTTCTTTATAAACCTTCATTAATGTCTGAACTAATTTACTATCTTTAGGAACATACAACGGAGCTAAATAATCGAAATGGATGTACTTAAGATCATATTTTGCTACTTGCTTACTTAACTTTTCTAATAATTTATCACGATCAACTGTTACCGGAATTCGTAAATCAATTTGCATCCGCGTTTCATTTTCATTAATTTCAAGACTAGAGATATTGAAAGTGAGTTGCCCGGATTCATCATGAACATCGCCAAGCACGTTACTTCCTGTTGCGTCTTCCTTAAATAGCTTTCCAATAAAATCAAGAGGCTTAAAATCGAAAACATCATCAAGAGCAATCGCTAACCGTAATACAGCATTTGTTCCTTCAGGGGCCATCATGGCATGAACTGACTTACCAATAACAGTAATCGAATTGTCATCACTAGTATACTCAAAACCATGTTTATCTAAGGCTGCTTTAACCTCATCCTGCTTTGGTCCATCATATACTGCACTATCTGGAACGGCATTAAAAGCATTCTTTAGGTTAAGCTTCAACTGACTAGTTCCCGGGCCAACAAGATAAGACTGCTGAAGGCCCTTTTCGGCATAAATTAACGGGAATTCCGCGTCTGGAGAAATGCCGCTATCAATTGGGGCTTCCTTTTTATTATATTCAGCAATTCCCCGCCACAAAATTTCCTCATCAGTTCCATAAATAAACCGAATCCGCTGGTTAAAATGGTACCCTTGATCCATTAGTGCTTTAACAGCATATAAGGCTGCAATTCCAGGCCCCTTGTCATCCTGCGAGCCACGTCCATAAACCGCATTATCAATTACTGTTCCCTTAAACGGATTGTGTTGCCATTTTCCTAAATCACCTGCTGGAACCGTATCAAGGTGACAAATTATCCCAAAGAGCTTATCACCGCTGCCGACTTCCGCATAACCATAGTACCCATCAGGATCCTCATAAGTTTTAAATCCTAGCTCGTCACAAATCTTCATCATTTCATCAAGGGCATTGCGAATTCCCCGTCCAAATGGCGCACCATCTTCTGCCTGTTGGTTATATGACGGTACAGAGATTAATCGTTCTAAAGTCTTAACGGCTGCCTTCTGTTCATCTTCTGTAATAATCTTATCCATTAGATTCTCCTCCTACAGTAATGCTGCAATTCCCAAGAATACACAAGTAGCAATAAAGAGATAAATCATTAATTTCAGCATCCACTTCCACCAAATACCGACATTAATGTGGGCAATTGCTAACGCCCCCATAACAACCCCAGATGTAGGCGTAATTAAGTTAACCCAACCGGAAGCGGCTTGGTAAGCAGTAATTACCAAACTACCCGAAACATGAGCAAAATGTCCCATTGGTCCGATAATTCCCATTGTTGCTGCTGCTAAACCTGATGTCGATGGGATTAGGAACGACATTGGAATATAGAAAATATATGTCAGAATAATGAATACCGTTTGCGATAATCCATGAAGGCCTAATTCTCCCCAGTGAAGGACAGTCCCAGTAATCATCCCGTTGTTCATTACTACTTGAATTCCCCGAGCAACCGCAACAATAATTGCAACACTCAAGAAATCACTCATTCCAGCCATAAAGGCATCGACAAATTCGCTTTCCTTCATATGATAAACCGCCATAATTAAGACTGACATAAAAAGAAATAGCATTGTAATTTCATTGAAGTACCATGTCCCAAGAGGTGCCATATCGTGACCCAATAAATCACCTAAAAATGGAATGCTGACTAGCCACTTTGTAAATTTATCGAAGAATGTCCAGTGACTATTAAGATTAGACCATGGGATTAAACCAAGGATCATTACAACAAAAGTAATTCCAAATAACCAGATAACGGTCTTTTGCCGACCAGTCATTTTGTGGTCATCATTTGGACTAGCCTTTACTAAGAAATGTTTTTCATCTTCTGCCCGTTGGTTGTAAACCAAAGACTTAGTGGGATCCTTCTCAATTACCGAAGCATAGTGATAAACATAAAGAATACTAATAGTAATTGTAATAATTAAAAGTATTACCCGGGAAACTAAGCCATCACCAGGTGAAATATTCAACGTTTGAGAAGCAACACCAGTGGCAAATGGGTTAACGGTTGAAGCTAAGCACCCTACTTGACTTCCAACTAAGGCAATCGCTACGGCAACAATTGAGTCAAATCCTACTCCCATCATGACAGGGATTAATAATGGATAAAACGCGATCGTTTCTTCACCCATTCCATAAGTTGAACCACCGAGGGCAAATAAGAGCATGAGGATTGGAATCAATCGTTTTTCACGTCCCTTATAACGTCGAACAATTGAAGTAATTCCTTCATTTAAGGCATTTGTCTTGTTAATAACTCCTAAAAAGCCCCCAATAACGAGGATAAAAAGCGAAACAGAAATTGCACCATCGGTTTGCTTGTCACCAACCATCCCGATAACCGGTGCCATAAAGATATCCCAAATTCCCTGAGGCTTGTTTGCCACCGTCTTATATGTACCGGAAATAATATTTCCTGCCTTATCTGTCTCATATGTCCCTGCTGGAATAATCCACGTTAAAATTGCAATTAAAATAATAATTAAAAATAAAATCGTAAACGCAGTAGGCATATGAAACCGATGCTTTTTCTTTGTCTGTGTTTCCTGCATAAAACCACCCCTTTATAAAAATAATTACACACTTTATTTTAAGGCAGTTTGAAAGCGGCTTCAACTCAATGTGATAACTATTACAATTAAATCGTGAAAGAATGCTATAATTGTCTTGTGATAATATAATGCTCTTTATAAGGAGGAGATCATCTCATGGTAATGAACCCAAATAAAGCTCAAGATGTTTGGAAAGATGCTGGTGAGCATGTTCAATTCACTGTTTTAGAATTAAAGCGCCAGGATCGGGCAAAAGAACAGGAAGCAATTAAGGAATTCGTTGATCGTTTCCAAGCTATTACCCGTTCTCTTCGGATTCGTGATAATAAAGGTAACTTAAAGGTCGCTCTTGGTTTTAGTAGCGATGCATGGGACTACCTCTTTCCTAACGCCCCTAAGCCTAAGGAACTAGAGACCTACCAAACACTCACTGGTCCAAAATATAAAATGCCTGCAGCTGAAGGAGATATCTTCCTCCACATTCGTGCTAATGATGAAGCAGTTGTTTATGAATTTATGGCCCAAATTATGCTTTTCATTAAGGATATTACTAATGTCGTTGATGAAACAAAAGGATTCCGCTATTTTGAAGGCCGTGCAATTATTGGCTTTATCGATGGTACTGAAAATCCTGAACCGCAAGATGCTGCTGATTACGCAATTATTGGCGATGAAGATCCTGTCTTTGAAAATGGTTCATATGCTTTTGCCCAAAAATGGCGCCATAACATGGATATTTGGAATAAACTAACTACTGAAGATCAAGAAAAGGCAGTTGGTCGAAAGAAGTTTTCTGATCTTGAATTAAGTGAACAAGAAAAGTTTAAGAACGCCCACAATGTTGCTTCCCAAGCTGAAATTGACGGTGTTGAGCAAAAGATTGTTCGCATGAACGTCCCATATTCTGACCCTGCATCAGGCAATACCGGAACATTCTTCATCGGCTACTCGCGGCACTGGAATGTTACTAAGAAAATGTTGGAAAACATGCTGGACCAAAACGATTACTTATTAACCTTCTCTGACATTCTTGGCGGACAACTATTCTTTATTCCATCACGCCCAATGTTAGACCAAATTGCTGATGGCGAATTAAATTAATTATTGACAATTTATTTTTAACTTGCTATATTTAGTGCATTGAATTTTAGGAGGGATCATCCATTGAAATTTTAATTCTACACAATTTAACGTATCGCTTACTGTGGATTAACACGGGGAGATACTCTGGGTAGAATTAAATTCAATGACTGATCGTAATGAACCTAGTGCGATATTAATTTCCACTAGTTTAAAAGTCTACCCAGAGTGGTGGGCTTTTTTTACTACCCACCCTTTCTCCGCGTACATGAAAGGGTGATTTTTTGATAGAACCAATTACAATTAACAACTTAACTTTTGCTTATCCCGGACAAGCACCGCTCTTTAAGGATTGCAATTTAAATCTTAGTAGTAACTGGAAGTTAGGATTATTAGGACGAAATGGGCGCGGCAAAACAACCTTATTCAAGATATTACAAAACCGCCTTGATTATCGAGGCCAGGTTCAAACAAATTTAAAATTCGGTTATTATCCATTTGATGTTGCAGATCCTGATGATTTTGTTTGGAATAACCTAAGCAACATGGTTCCCCAGCTTGAACAATGGCAGGTCGAACGGGAGCTCAATTTGATGCAAACTGATGCTGCTTTCTTATGGCAACCATTTAACACCCTTAGCGGCGGTGAACAAACACGAGTAATGCTCGCTTGCTTATTTGCTCAAGAAGGGATCTTCCCCTTACTTGATGAACCGACAAATCACCTTGATCAAGTTGGACGGTCATTGATTGCCCAGTACCTTAAACAAAAAAAGGGTGGTTTCATTATTACTAGTCACGATCAAACATTTCTCGATGAGATTATTGATCATACATTAGTTATTGAGCAGCATCAATTAGTTCTCGCCAAGGGAAATTACAGTAATTATTTTGCTCAAAAGCAACGGCGGGATAGTACAGCAATTAGTACTAATGAACAGCTCTTAAAAGATATCAACCATCTTAAACAGGTCCGTCAAACAAAACAGCAATGGGCACAGCAAGCTGAAAACGAAAAGAACAACAATTCACACGCAGATAAGGGATTCATTAGTGCGAAAGCGGCGAAGATGATGAAGAAGTCAACAATTATGAAGGGCCGCCTTGATAAAGTAATTGAAGATCGGCAAGGCCTTTTGCAAGAGGTTGAAAAGGTCGTCCCGCTTACAATCAACCTTCAGCCAACCCATCATCAGACTTTGCTTAGTATTGACAAACTTTCCCTTAGTTTCCCAGGACACTCTCTTTGTAGCAACCTATCATTGAAAGTCGCCAATCATGAACAAGTCGTCCTTTGCGGCAACAATGGAAATGGAAAATCAAGCTTATTTCATGCTATTCTTGGTGATTTTAATGGTACGCAGGATGGTCAAATCACTATTGGCAGCAATATTAAAATTAGTATTGTTCGGCAAAATTATCTATCTAACCATGGTAGCCTTCAAAGTTTTGCCAAAAATAGCAAGATTGATTATGATACCTTTCTTAACCTTCTCCGTAAACTCGGAATGGCGCGCTCAACATTTAATGTTCCGATCGAGCAAATGAGTATGGGTCAACAAAAGAAAGTCGAACTCGCCCGTTCTTTGGCGCAACCCGCCCACCTGTACTTATGGGACGAACCACTAAACTACCTTGATACCTATAATCAAGAGCAAATTATAAAACTAATTCAGGAAGTTCGGCCGCCAATGTTGATCATCGAGCACGATAAACACTTTATTGATCATGTTGCAACGCAAAAAATTCAAATTTAATTTCCCAGGAAATAATAAAGAGATTGGAATAGTGCTTATTATCCCAATCTCTTTTCCTTATCCTAAATGTAATTCTGTAAACCACTCTAAAAACAGCGGGAACCATTTACCCATATGTTTATCAACACGGTCATTATTAACAATTCCCGTATATTCATTAGCCAGGGCAATTCCATGTCCGCCCGTACTAAATTCGTGAAGTTCAAATGGCACATCATTCTTAACCAAGGCATCGACGTAAACATGTAAATGATCCACGAACGGCGTCACCTTATCCTTAATTGATCCCCACATAAAGGTTGGCGGTGTTTTGGTTGTAACCAAGTTTGCCACATTTTCTGTTGTTACCCCCATCCGTTCGTCAATTGTAGGTTGGATAACCGGATAGCCTAATGCAGCAAACTTGGCTTTTGAAGCTGGCATGTTACTGTAAGCTGCTGCAACCTGCCCGCCAGCCGAGAAACCGATGATCCCCAGTTGCTGAGTGTCAACATCTAATTCTTCTGCATGAGTTGTAATATAATCAAATGCTTGGGCAACAGCAATTTTTGCTTGTTCATAATTTTTATGTTCAAGTACCGGGTAGCGAACGACAAATGTTTGCCATGCGTGAGTTGCAAAAGTTAACGCAACACGTTCAGAGTCACGTTCCATAATCTGGTTATAGCTTCCACCAGGTAAAATTACGATTGCTGGCAATGCATGGTCTGTTTTACTATGGTAAATATCAAGAGAAGAGTATGGTTGTGTCAACTGTATATTTTGAAAATCCATTTTTACACCTCTGTTTATTTCTACTATTCCTAAGTGCAAAGCAATACTATACCTTATAGTATAAACATAAAATCAATAAAGATTAGTAAAACACTTCGCCAAAAAATAATTTATCCATATTAATAATCTATTCGTAAATTTTATTTAGAATGAAAAGGCTTTCTCTTTGTTTTCCCCTTGTTTATTAAATCACTTTTGTTAAAGTTATAAAGGACATTATTTTATGGGGGTTAGAGAATCTTATGAGTATCATGAAGACTAGGTCATTTTGGCTAGCTGCTGTAATGACTTTAATCTGTTCCGTTGCGGGAGTACTTTTAGCTAAGCTCCCCTACGTTAATCTTATTGGGGCTTTGGTTATCGCCTTGCTTTTAGGTATTGCAATGCAAGTAGTACCATCGAGTATCAGGACTGAGGCTGCAGGCGGAATTGGTTTTATCTCAAATAAGTTCTTACGACTGGGAATTATCTTGCTTGGTTTTCGTTTGAACCTTGAAAAGCTTGCCGCTGCAGGTGTTAAAACGATTTTAGTCGCAGCTGTCGGCGTTACTGGAACCATTATCCTTACTTACTGGTTAAGCCGCAAGTTTGGGGCTGAAGATGAATTAGCTATCTTATCAGCGTGTGGTTGTGGAATCTGTGGTGCTGCTGCCGTAATGGGAGTTTCGCCACAAATTGAAACAACTGATGAAGAACGAAAACGCGAAAATGAAGTTCTAGCAGTTGCCGTTGTTTGTGTAATGGGAACAGTTTTTACCCTAATCGAAATTGGAATCAAGCCACTGCTTGGACTAAGTGATCCGCAATTTGGAATCGTTGCCGGAGGATCATTACACGAAATTGCTCATGCTGTCGCTGCCGGTGGTGCATTTGGTGAAGCAAGTCTTGATAATGCTTTAATTATGAAGCTTTCACGGGTTCTTTTACTTGCACCGGTTGCATTAATTGTCGGTTACTGGTATCAACATCGTCTAGTCAAAGAAAGCGAAGAAGAACACACAAAAGAACCAAAGAAACTTCCTATTCCATGGTTCTTAGGCGGTTTTATCCTAACGAGTGTATTAGGAACATTTCTTCCTTTCTCTCCTGCCTTTCTTGATGCGCTTGTGCAAGCTGCTTATATTTTCTTGGGAATGGCTATGGCTGCTCTTGGTGTTTCAGTTAATTTTAAGGTTATCTTTAAGCGTGGCGGTGCTGTTTTCGGAGCTGCCGCAATTAGTTCAGTTTGTTTATTAGTATTTATGATTGTAATGAGTAAGTTATTCTTCTAAAAACTAACAAAACGTTAAATCAAGGATTATTATTAGTCCCCCGATTTAACGTTTTTTCATTATCTAATTGATTTGCCTAAGTCATACGCTTCTTCAACGTGGTTAGTCAATTTTTGTTCATTCCATGAATCGGCTGCCAAAACACTGCCTACTTTGTCCCACCGCATATAATTTAATAATTGGTCAAAATAGAGATTAAGGGAAGCAAAGGCGTCTTCTTGACCATACCCGCTCACTAAAGTAACTGCTTTTTTATTACCATGAAGTTCATGATTATAGTTGTAAAAACGATCAATTACTGCCTTTAGTGCTGCGTTAATCCCATAATAATAAAGCGAACTAACGAGGACAACCATATCGGCGTCTAGTAGCTTCGGCATTACTTCATTGGTAATTATATCGTTTGGTTCAATCGCCACCTCTTGTCCTGGATGATTATCCGCTAACTTAATCATCGAAAATTCATTAACTCGCCGACCTGCATCAAATCGATAAACTTCATTTCCCGCCTCAGAAGCTCCTTTAACAAAAGCATCCGCTAATTGCTCCGAGGTTCCCGGATGGTGTGGACTTCCTGTTAGTACAACAATTTTCATTACTACCGCATCCTTTCTTACTTAATTATAGTAATAATCAATTTAAATTAAAAATAGAAAACCCGCATATAAAAGCATAGTTAAAGTGCATTAACGCCACCAAACGAGAAGCCTTAGCCAATCAAAATGGGAAGAATTTCGCCCTTTCTTAATATATGAGCGGTCCGTAATGAAATGAAAAATATTCATGTTCTAAACCTCATATATATGTTCACTCAAGTAGCGTTCGCTAGAATCAGGGAAGACCGTTACCAAATTTGCCTCTGCTGGTAATTCCTTTGCTACCGCTAAACTTGCCGCCAAGGCTGCTCCGCTAGAACTACCAATGAATAGACCGAGATGTTTAGCAGCCCACCGTACATAGTAAAAAGCATCGTCATCACTAATTGTTTTTACCCCTGTGTAGTCCAAATTTTTAAAGAAAGGCGGAATGAATTCAACACCAATTCCTTCTGTCCGGTGACTGTGAGCAGGTCCGCCATTTAGTATTGATCCCGCTGGCTCAACAACATAGCCTTTAAGGTCAGGATAGGCATCCCTTAACGATTTTTGAATTCCGGCAAACGTTCCCCCGCTTCCGGCACCAGCAACAAAAGCGGCAATTGGCTTATTAGCGAGGTCGGCTAAAATTTCTGGTCCAAGAGTATGCTGATATACATCCGGATTTGCCTGATTTTGAAATTGCAATGGTACATAAGCATCCCCAATTTCAGCTGCTAATTCCTTTGCCTTGGCAATTGCCCCTTTAATCCCCTCTTCACTTGGCGTATTAACTACTTCTGCTCCCAACGCCCGCATCAGCGTTTGTTTCTCATAGCTAAACTTCTCTGGGACTACTAGTTTAACTGATAAATGATGCTTCAACGCCGCTAGTGCAACACCAATTCCCGTATTCCCCGCAGTTGGTTCAATAATCGTCGTCGTTGATTTTACTTTCCCCTCTTCAATTCCGCGTTGAATCAAGGCCATTCCTAAACGATCTTTAATACTGCCTCCAGGGTTAAACATTTCAAGTTTGGCATAAATATTAACATTATTAGGTGTTTCCATTGGCAAGTGCATTAACGGGGTGTGACCAATCAAATCATACGTATTTTCAACTAGCATCAAAAATCCTTCTTTCTCAAAGTATACAAAAAAGGCGCAAATTCAAGAAATATTCTTGGATCTACGCCTTATGTGATATCAGCTTAATAGTAATTCAATTAAAAATGAGTATACCAAAAAGTGAGTCGCATAAGACGCGATTCACAACAACAAGTATTTGCGTTAACAAAATAATTGTTTTTCATCAGTATTCCCTCGTATTTCAAATTATAGTTATCATAACTAGCAAAAAGTAAGTTGTCAAGAAAATTTATGATGACAGGTGTAAAATAAAAAAGAATTATTCTATGACCCAGGAGCGAGATTCATGAAAGAAAACGGACTGTTACTTGTTAATTTAGGTTCACCAGATACCCCGACCACGCCCGATGTTAAACGTTATTTAAAAGAATTTTTAAGCGACCGTAATGTCATTGAAATGCCACCTGCATTATGGCAGCCTTTACTGCGCGGAATTATCATTCCAATGCGGTCATGGCGGTCAGCAACCTTTTACCGAAATTGTTGGACAACAGATGGCTCACCACTAATTGCCCATACTGAACGGCTCGTAAAAAAAGTGCAAGCCTTGATGCCCGATTGGACGGTCAAAATGGCGATGAATTACGGTCACCCGGCAATCAGCGATACAATCACAGCAATGAAAAAAGAATGTCGGCACTTAACCGTTCTTCCGTTATTTCCATTTTTCACTAAAAGTACAACTCAAACCGTTATCGATAAGGTCACCGCAACCGATCCCAACGCAAAAATTATCGATCGTTTTTCGACTGAAGAGGGATACCTAACGTTGCTAACAAAGCAAATTCAAACGGCCTGGGATAACGGAAATTATGATAAGCTCCTTATCTCATACCATGGTATTCCAACAGCGATGGTTAATCATGGCGATCCTTATCGTGATGAAACAGAAGCAGCAACCGCTGAATTAATTAAACGCCTTGATATTCCAGAAGAAAAAATTAAAATGGCCTACCAATCAAAATTCGGTCCAATGCCATGGCTCAAACCCTACCTACGTAACACCCTGCTTAGTGAAGCACAGCTCGGCCACCGCAATGTGTTAGTTGCTGCACCATCCTTTGTTGCCGACTGTTTAGAAACTCTCGAAGAAGATCAAGTTCAAAATTATCAGTATTTTCGGGAAAACGGCGGTGATAACTTAACAATGGTTCCTTCTCTTAACGATTCATCGGAATTTGCGCAATTTATAGCGGAATTAGTAAAGCAAAGGAGATAATAATGCAACATAAAAGTTTAGATGAAATCAACGGGAGTGTTGACGTACCAAATGTTTACGAAAGTGCATTCTGTCAAAAATTCCTCGCATATAGCGGCCCCGGAGCCTTAGTAGCGGTCGGGTATATGGACCCTGGTAACTGGCTGACATCCCTTGCCGGGGGAAGCCAATACCGCTACCAGCTACTTGTAATCCTATTCACCGCGATTCTAATTGCCATGTTCATGCAATCATTGTCAATTAAACTTGGTGTCACCACCCGTACCGACCTTGCTCAAGCCATTGCCAGCCGGTTGCCAAAGCCACTTAGAATTGTACTCTGGCTACTCAATGAGGTCGCAATGATGGCCACTGACCTAACAGGAGTCGTGGGAACAGCCGTAGCGTTAAATATGTTATTTCGATTACCGCTTTTAATTGGGGTAATCCTAACAATTGCGGACGTTTTAGTAGTCCTCTTTTTCCTCCACTTTGGGATTCGACGGATTGAGTTTATTGTCCTTAGTGCAATTTTAATTGTCGGAATAATCTTTGCCATTGAAGTGTGCCGTGCTCATCCCCACTTTACCGCAATTATGGATGGATTTATTCCACGATCTGTTATCTTTACCAATCACAGCGAGTTACTAATCAGTCTCGGAATTGTTGGAGCTACAATTATGCCCCATAATATCTACCTGCACTCATCCCTCGCCCAAAGCCGCCGCTATGATGAACATGACCCCAAACAAGTTAAAGAAACGCTCCGTTTTGCGAATTGGGATTCCTTAATTCACCTTTTCGCTGCCTTTATCGTCAATGCTCTTTTACTGGTCCTCGGCGGCACCCTTTTCTTCCATACCGCCAGTCTCGGTAGTCTGGAAGATGTCTTTTATGGGCTTAAAAATCCGCATATTGTTGGTAGTCTTGCCAGTCCATTAATGAGTTGGCTATTTGCTTTTGCCTTATTAGTAACGGGGCTAATTTCCTCCATCACTAGTACATTAGCCGGGCAAATCGTGATGGAAGGATTCATCAATATCCGTTTACCCTTATGGCAACGGCGACTATTGACACGAGCAGTTACCCTGGTACCGATTTTAATTATCGGCTTTATGATTAACTTTAACGAAGAGCAATTTGAACAATTAATTATCTACGCTCAAATCGTCTTAAGCATTGCTTTACCATTCACCTTATATCCCTTAGTGGCACTAACTGGCAGTAAAAAGATGATGGGCCAACACGTTAATGCACCTTGGCAAACTATACTTGGATATTTTTTAGCCAGTGTGGTAACTGGACTGAATTTACTTGTTCTATTTTAGTTTTTCACTGTTCTATCGTTAATTTCAGCGTTCTACACTTTCTTTTACAAGTTCAGTATTTTCCCTTTATTTTCAGTAAGCGGTGATGATATATTCAATACTGAAATTTGTTACTGTAAGGGAAGATAGCCTATGCTAAACGTATTTATTTTGGAAGACGATCCGATTCAGCTCCATCAAATGAAAAACAACATTGAAAAGATTGGGACCAATTTAGATATCAAAGTTGATTGCAAAGTCTTTACCAATACTGATGACTTAAAAAAGAATCTTCCACAACCAAGTCAATCTAATGTATTTATTTTAGATCTTGAAATTAATAAAAATAATACAAAACAAATAGCGTTGAGCTGTACCCCCCCCCCTCAAAATTTGACCTTATAAACATAAAAAATAATTCCGTTCTCAAACTTAGCAAATATATTCGTACACATGATCAATTTGCCTCATTAATTCTTATTGCAACCCATGATGAGTTATTATATTTTTCATATAAATATCGAATTAATGCATTAGATTTTATAGTAAAAAAACATGATAATGTCTTAACTGAATTGCGTAAAGATATTCATCATATTTCTAGTCAAATTCAAAGCAATGAAACTGAATTACCATTTGTCTATAAAGACTATTCAAACACAATTAAAGTTGCCTTCAAGAATATCAATTATTTTGAGTCAAACTCTGGTAACTCACATTCGTCAATTTTAAACACTGTTAACAAGCAAAAAAGACAGTTGAATTATAATCTTCGTGATATTGAAAAAATGGATAACCGCTTTTTTCGTGCTCATCGGAGTTATTTAGTTAACTTGCGACAAATAGACTATGTTGACCCACGAAAAAGATCTATTTCTATAATGGAGAAGAATGTCCTGTCAGCAAGTTACACATACGACATCTATTAAAACTAGTCAATACTATTTGACAGCATAAATTGAGAATTTTAATGTTGGGAAGGGTAATAAAAGTACATTAAAAAGATATCTATACCAATGATGAATAATTTATTTTATTTCATAATCTAATCAAAAAGGCAGAGCCAAACGTTTCGTTTAACTCTGCTTTTTAATTTAGAAAAGATAAATTAAATAATTGCTTAAGCGCGCTTCTTCATGTAGCCGAAACCAAACATTCCGGCAAGAGTTGCTAAGCCTAAACCAGTTGCAGCTGCGGCTTGTGTATCAGCATTACCAGTTTGTGGTAAGGTCTTCACACCATTGTCGGCCTTAACTGGAGCGGCACTCGTCGTTACAGTGTTACCTTGGGTAGTAGCTGCTGTACTCGTTGCCTTATTGCTTGTAGCAACACCTTGGTTACCTTGAACAGTACCATTACTTTGAGCTGAATTGTTACCAGTAGTTCCAGTAGTAGTATTAGCACTGTTTGCGTTATTAACATTTTGGGTTTGTGGTGCTACGTTTTGACCCTGTTGTGACTGTGCACTGCTTTGGTTACCATCAACTTGCTTCATCCATGCTTGTGCTTCTGAATCACCTTGTTCAGCTGCTGATTGGAGATCAAGCCAAGGAGCGTTAACAAGTCCCTTTTTATTATCTGCTTCCATCTTTTGATTCCATTTTGCATTCATCTCATCATAAGTTGCAGCATGAGCTGTTACAGTCGTTGCTCCTAAAGTTAAGGCCGCTACCAATAAGGCACCTGATAGCATTAATTTATTTTTCATATTCATAATTATATTACTCCCCTCATTTAATTAACCACCACTCTACATAGCGGTTATGTGGTAAGTATATAATTTTTATTTATCACCTTTAATACATTTTCAGTAAACGATCGTAAGGCTCAGTAAATAATCCTTAAATAAAATAATGCAATTTCCAATTTATTGCGTATATAAAATATAGGAGAGGTCTCATCCGAATTTTTATCCAAGGAGAATAAGCATGAACAACGAATTACGCAAAAAGTGGGACAATGCCGATTTAACAGATGACTACATCTTTAATAAGGTGATGCTAGATAAGGAGATTTGTCTGGAGCTATTGCGAAGGATTTTACCAGACTTAAATATAAAAGATATTCAATACCCCAATAACCAGCAGGAATTCTCACTCGCACCGGATGCAAAAGCAGTACGATTTGATATCTATACAACTGATGAGCGGAATAATCACTACGATATTGAAATGCAAGTCGTTAACGAACATAACCTTGCTAAGCGAATTCGTTATTACCAAGCCGCTAGTACAATGGAAGCATATGATAAGGGAAAAACATATGATTTTGCTGATAATTCCTATGTAATTTTCTTTTGCAACTTTGATCCCTTTAATCTCGGCTTTCAATGTTACACACTGCATAAGCATATCGATAATGCACCAGAACATATCATTAGAGACGGGCAAACCGACATCTTATTCAACATTCCATCAAGCAACCATGATGTAACCCCTAAAATGCAGGCAGTTCTTGACTTAATTGCCCAGCGGAATATTGAAGAACCAGATGCTTTTGTCGTAAAATTAAGGGAAAGGATGCGGAAAGTCAAGCAAAATCGGAAATGGAGGGCGGAATATATGCGACTCTCAATGTATGAAATGGACCAGCAAATTCGGGAGCGAAAAATACAGGAACTGCAGACAAAGGTTGAAGAAGCGCAAAGTAAGTTAAAAGAAGGGCAAGCCAAGTTAGAAGAAGGCAAAAGTAGATTAGCTGAAAACCGAGCTAAGTTAAATGAAGACAAAAGTAAATTAGCCGAAGATCAAACTAAACTAAATGAGAGTAAAAGTAAATTGGCTGAAGATCAAGCTAAATTACAAAACGAACAAGATAAGCTAAAGAGCAAGTGGCATGAAATAAATAATATTCAAGAAAAGGATATTAAAGCGCTTATTGTAAAATTACAAAAAATGGGAATTAATGAGGCAGCGATAAAGGAATGTGTCAAAACTAGTTATAAGCTGGACAGCAAACAATTACAGAACTATTTTAGCGACTAAATAAAAATGGTGGTTAACTTAGATTTTTCCCAATTACTAACCACCATTTTTAAAGCCTTTTCGCCACTATTACTTTTTGCCCATTAATTTTTCTACCTGAAATATTCTTAATGCCATAATATTCCAAGAGTTGTTCATACCGCTGCATATTACCAGAATCAATAATCACTAATGTGCCGTGTGCTGCTAACACCCGCACTGCTTCCTGAAGAACACGGCCTCGCGTAATTGCTGGCTTTACCTGTTGAAGTCCTGCAATAATCACGAAATCAAAACAATGGTCGGTAAATGATAAATTAGTAACATCAGTCAACACAGTTTTAGCACGATCAGCTACTGCAGCTTCTTTGATCAGCTCTTTTAATCTTTGCTCCTGCTTCTCATTTGCTGCAATACCGATGATCTTGCCCGGACTAGTTAATCGCTTGGCAAAATTAATAAGGGCTTTTCCATTGCTGACACTCATGTCAAGGATCTGAACATTCCCCTTCATGTTTAGATCAGCACCTATTCTATCCCATTCGCGTCGACGCTGGATAAACCAATAGATTATTCCCAAAGCAACTACAACAATAACTATTCCAATTACAACTCTCAATTCTCTTCACCTATTATTTAACTAACAATATCGTTTAATTTTCGAATATCTTTTAAATTTCCTACGACTGTAATCTTATCATGCGGTTGAATTACATCATTAGCTTGCGGCATCTGGTTGACTTCATCATCTTGGCTAACGATGATAATCACATTAACATTATATCGGTTACGAAAGTCTAAATCATCAAGGGTCTTACCAAAAAACTTAGGATTATTGATATTAACTTCTGCCAGTGTAATCTCCTTACTAAGGGTTACATAGTCGATTACACTGGGATTTAGTTGCTGAAAAATCAGCCGTTCTGCCAAGTCATGTTCAGGACGAACCACCATGTCAGCGCCGACTCGCTCAAGAACTCGCGCATGGTTCACATTCTCTGCCCGGCATATTACATCGGGTGCACCTAGTTCCTTAGCAATCAGGGTCGCCATGATACTAGCTTCAACGTTTTTTCCGATTGAAATATATACATGGTCAAAGCTACCAATGTCAAGGTCACGCAAGGCGTCTTCATCTTGTGCATCCGCAATTACTGCCCGCATAACAGAACCAGCAAACTCATTAACCACTTCTTCACTGGAATCAATCGCTAATACTTCTTGTCCTGCCTGTACTAACGCTTCACATATCGATGCGCCAAATTGTCCAATCCCAATAACTGCGTAACTTTCTTTTTTAGCCAATTAACACACTCTCCTCTGGATAACGATAATTTTTCGCTGCTGTACTAGCATTCAAAATTGAGAACATAACAGTATAAATTCCTACCCGTCCAACAAACATTAGAAACATAATAATAAATTGTCCTAATAAATTCAGGTGCGTGGTAATCCCTAGAGAAATTCCTGTTGTTCCAAACGCTGCCACCGCTTCAAAGGTAACATAAGCCAATGAATCATGCTTTGGTAAATCTTGAGTCTCTACAAGTACCAGGATTGCGACAAGCAGAATAAATAAAGCAACAAATAGCAACGTCAAAGCACGATAAATATTTTCCTGTGTAAAACGACGATGAGCAAATGTTGTATCACGTTGTCCTCTTAACGTTGCAAAACTTTGGATAGTTAATAAGCCAATAGTAGTTGTTTTAACACCCCCGGCAGTTGATCCTGGCGTTCCACCAATAAACATTAAAATAACTGTAAAAGCAATACCGGCAGCACTTAGGTCAGTATAAGGAAAAGTAACCAGCCCAGCAGTACGGGGAGTTATTGCCATAAAAATAGTATTGATGATGCGGTTAGTAAAAGTTAATTTATCGCTTAACTGAGCTAAATTTTTCTCCGTAATAAAGTAAACAATAACCGATAAAACAAATAAAACCGCTCCGGTTCGCAATGCTAACTGCGTATGTAATGATAAACGGTGGTATTTAAGATAATTAAGGATATCTTTCCATACTAAGAAGCCAAGTGAACCCGCAATGATCAAAACCGCTAATACACATAACATATACGGATCATTCGCGTAGTTTGCCATGCTATTATCAAACAAGTCAAAACCAGCATTACAAAACGCCGATATCGAATGAAAAATACTAAACCAAATTCCCCTTCCCAGACCATAGCGAGGGTAAAAATCAAAAAATAGGAAAATTCCTCCTGCTAACTGGATCAATAGTGATAATCGAATAATAAGATATACAATATTTAACTGAGAGAGATGGTCAAGATTGAGTGCCTCCTGAGTTAAAAGTCTCGTGGACATCCGCATTCGTTGACGGACAAGAAGCGACATCATAACCGCAAATGTCATAAATCCCAGACCACCAACTTCCATTAAAATTGCAATTACGATTTGCCCAAATAATGTCCAATGATGGGCGGTGCTAACTAATGTTAATCCCGTTACACAAGTTGCGCTGGTTGACGTAAAGAAAGCGGTCATAAAGTTGGTTGTTTCTCCAGTCCGCGTTGCAAACGGCAAGGAGAGCAAAATTGTTCCCATAAAAATAACAATTAAAAAACCGAATGTAAGAATTTTGGGAAATGTATATTTGTGTTTATTTATTTCAATCACTTTTATCCCTCCTCATATTAAAGATTACTCAACTAATTATAAGCGTTTTTGTTAAATTCTAAACCCTTTTTTATTTCCCAGGAAATCATCTTGAGAAAGCGCTACAATATAAATAGGATTATTGATATTGCTTTTCCTTGAAAGGAGACGTTTTTATGTATTATTCAAACGGGAACTATGAAGCATTCGCTCGTCCGCGTAAACCGGCGGGAGTTGATAACAAGAAAGCGTATATTGTTGGTGCTGGTTTAGCTGGTCTTTCCGCTGCTGTCTTTTTAATTCGGGACGCACAAATGCCAGGTGAGAATATCCATATCTTTGAAGAATTGCCAATTGCTGGTGGTTCCTTAGATGGTCAAGATCGTCCAGACGTTGGCTTTGTTACTCGTGGCGGTCGGGAAATGGAAAATCACTTTGAATGTATGTGGGACATGTACCGCTCGATACCATCACTAGAGATTCCAGGCGCTTCTTATCTCGATGAATATTACTGGTTAGATAAGGATGATCCAAACAGTTCAAATTGCCGACTAACCTACAAGCGCGGTAATGAAGTTCCAACAGATGGTAAGTATCTTCTTGGCAAATCTACTAAGGAATTAATGAAACTGATTCTGACACCTGAAGATCAGCTTGGTGACTTAACCATCGGCGATTACTTCTCTGAGGATTTCTTCAAGAGTAACTTTTGGATTTACTGGTCAACCATGTTTGCCTTTGAAAAGTGGCACTCTTTAGCTGAAATGCGCCGGTACGCAATGCGGTTTATCCACCACATTGACGGCTTACCCGACTTTACAGCTCTTAAATTTAATAAATATAACCAATATGAATCAATGACTAAACCATTACTTGCCTACCTCAAGGACCACGGCGTAAAGTTTGAGTATGATACACAAGTTCAAAATGTCCTAGTTGATACCAAGAATGGTGAGAAGCACGCCAAAAAGATCATTCTCAAACAAAATGGCGAAGATAAAACTATTGATTTAACCGATAATGACCTTGTGTTTGTCACTAATGGATCGATTACCGAAAGTTCCAACTATGGTAGTCATCATCAAGTTGCGCAACCAACTCGTGCACTTGGCGGCAGTTGGAAATTATGGGAAAACATCGCTAAACAATCACCAGCATTTGGTCATCCAGATGTCTTCTGCAAAAACATCCCTAACCGTAGCTGGTTTATTTCTGCAACCGCAACTATTGAAAATCCACAAGTTGAACCATATATTGAACGCTTAACTAAACGTGATCTTCATGACGGAAAGGTAAATACTGGTGGAATTATTACTGTTACCGACTCCAACTGGATGCTAAGCTGGACAATCCACCGTCAGCCACACTTTAAGAGCCAAAAGCCAAATGAAACAATTGTCTGGATCTATGGCCTCTACTCTGACACAGAAGGTAATTACATTAAAAAACGGATTGTTGATTGTACTGGCGAAGAAATTACTAAAGAATGGCTCTACCACCTCGGCGTTCCAGAAGCCTTAATTGATGATTTAGCAAAAGAAGAATCGATTAATACAGTTCCAGTTTACATGCCATTTGTTACCAGTTACTTTATGCCACGGGTTAAGGGTGACCGTCCTGCTGTTGTTCCAGAAGGTTCTGCTAACCTTGCCTTTATTGGTAACTTTGCTGAATCGCCAACTCGTGATACTGTCTTCACAACTGAATATTCAGTTCGGACTGCAATGGAAGCCGTCTATAGTCTCCTTAATGTTGATCGCGGTGTTCCAGAGGTATTTAATTCAATCTATGATATTCGGGAATTAATGCGGGCAATGTACTACATGAATGATAAAAAGCCACTCGAAGAAATGGACTTGCCAATTCCAAAGGTCATTGAGAAACCGTTACTTAAGAAAGTTAAGAAGAACTGGATTGGTGAGTTGATGGAAGAACAACATCTGCTTTAAAAAAATCAAAATAAGGGAGTAGGGCGCAAGTTATCATTAACTTTTGCTCCACTCCCTTCACTAATTACACATAGAGGAGTTATTACTATGAAAAATAATACTGTTGAACAGCAATTAAACCATCGGACAATTCGTGCTTTTAAGCCAACATCCCTCTCCAAAGAACAGTTAACTACTCTTTATTCCGTTGCCAGTCATACGCCAACCAGCATGTTTATGCAACAAATGTCCATCATGCACATTACCGATCCAGATAAGCGCACAGCTATTAGGGAAGTAAGCAAACAACCATACGTAGGAGCTAATGGTGACCTTTTAATCTTCCTAGTTGACCTCTATCGTAACCAACAAATTCGGCAACAAAAGGGTAAGGATGATGGCCGGCTCCATACCGCTGATATTTTCTTCCAGGGCGTTGATGATGCAATTATGGCCGCCCAAAACGTGATAACCGCCGCTGAAAGTATGAACCTTGGCGTAGTTCCCCTTGGTTCAATCAAGAATAATCCGCGAAAGATTATTGATATTCTCGACCTTCCCAAAATGACTTTTCCCGTTTTAGGTCTGCAGATTGGTATTCCTGATCAACAGCCACAACTAAAGCCCCGTCTTCCATTAAAATTTATTGCATTCGATAATGATTATAATCGAGAAATTAAGCTTGACGAGTTAGCGGATTATGACCAAGAAGTTACTACTTACTATGACCTGCGTGATGCGAACCGGCGAATTGATTCATTCACCAATCAAATTGCCGGGGCTAAACTTGACCATCATCATACCAAGCGTGATGAGATCATGAAAGTATTGCACCAACAAGGTCTCTGTACTGACGAAGGAATTTAATTCATCCCTTCTAAGGCAGCTAACGTTGTTAAAGTTGCATCATAATAATTTCTTGTCGTCACTGGTTTGCTAAAAATATACTTTTGACTAACAAATAAGTTGTCATATCCCTTATTACGATTGCAGCTAACAGCATAAAATATCGGTGCGCTGAAGCTATTTGACTGGTACTTAACCAAGCGGCGTCCTTCCAATGAATACCCTGCCGTAATATAATATTGGTCACTAAAAAACCTCATCATCTTATTTAAGACCCTTTGCGCGCGGGGATCATCACTTTGGGCAAGCATCATCGGAACTCGACAAGCATTGGCCCCGTAATCACCATCATGAATACTTGCAACTGTCCGTGCCTTTACTGCACTAGTAGTTTTCTCACCTGCCCACGCGAAATCCGGTACAAGCCCTGTCCGATGTTGGCTGCTTAATGTAACAAGCCGGTCCAGCATATTATCTTTAACAATCTGCCATTGAATGTCATGACTTGTTTCATAAAGATCGTCAAACACATCTGGCATAACATCTGACGTCCGTAATAAATAATAGTATTTTGATTCTTTTGTAACCCAATCACCAACAGTTAATGTTTGCGTGGTTGGGTTATATTCGTATCTTAAAATATCTGCTGCAATATTACGTTCTATTTTTTGGTAATAGGCTGATCGATTGGGCCATACTACAGCTGCATGATGCAATGCCGCCGCAATGTATAAATCACCATCTGTAGCACTGTTATGGTCAGTTACCCATTTTCCCTGCTTATTATACTTTTGACGCCATGCCATTAAATAGGTTTGCCGACCATTTACATAGTCACGATGGGCTAAATAATAATTTAATAGCTTTTCAAAATCAGCCTGCCTTGCCCAGCCCTTCTCACCAGCTTTTGCGATAAGTTGAAGACCATAACCCTGCGCTTCTGATAAGGCAATTGGCCGTGTTTTGTTATTGCTTGTATTAACAAAAGTCTGCTGATCATTCTTTGCTACTAAATATCCGCTCTGCCATCGTTCATAAGCCTGCCGTTGGATATGTTCCGGATTCTTTGTCCGAACTAGCACCAACGTCGTAATGTACATGAATGCTACTATCGTTGCTAGCAGCCAAATATATCCTGGGCGTTTCATCCCTGCACTCGCTCCTCACTTAATATTCTAGTCCGCAAATCGTTTGGTCTTTACCCATTTGGTTCCATCACGGTGCATTAACTTATCAATTCCTACTGAAATCACTGCATTAATCGAAACAATGATAAACAATTGTGAATATGTAAAATATGATGCAAGAGCTAACCAAATTTGTTTATTGGTTGCTTGACCAAATTGAGTTGCAGAAGCCGTTGTAATTTGTAAAACGTAAAGAATAATCATTAATAACCAGTTAAATAGCAATAGTTGGGCAATTAGGATATTACTCTCACCAAATGTAAATGGTATTAGTACATGTGGCTTAAAAAGATGTATAAACCAGAAAATGATATTCGTGATAAAAATAATGTCTGAAAGGACAATTGCGGCATTGAACCAGAAAAATGTACAGGAATAGTAAAATGTTTCTAGTTTCACCCGCCAATTACTTTGATCAAATAAGTGTCTAAAGTTTTTTAATACTACCTGATAATTGCCCTTTGCCCACCTTAATCGTTGAAAATAGTAATCCCTAAGCTGCTCAGGTTCTTGCTGGAAGGCCTCTGAATTATAAGCTAGCGCAATTAATTTCCCGCTTTGCATAATTTTAAATGAAATATCCGTATCCTCGGTTAAAGCGCCATTCTCCCATCCGCCAATCGACTTCACGTATTCGCGTTTAATGATAAAGTTTGTTCCAGGGATCCGGCCAATCTTAAATAAATGCCAAATTGCACAATGCTGGATTCGCTGAGTGACAACGATTTCTTGGTTAATGCAACGGGTTAAAAAGTTTTGCTTAGCATTTCTCGTTTTATTACGACCAAATACTGCCACATATTTTTGCGGATTTTCTAGCCCTTTACGTACTAAGAAGTACAGGGCATTTTTCTCTGGCATCGCATCGGCATCATAAACAGCAATGTATTCACCCTTGGCAACTTTGAGAGCATCATTTAAGACACCAGCCTTGCCACCCTGACCGTGACGTTCAATCACGCGTGCATTACGGTGCTTATATTTGATCATCTGTAATACAGCCTTTGCACGTCTAGCAGTCTGATCACCACAATTATCAGCATAAATCAATAATTCGACCTTATCAGCCGGATAATTTAAGTCTAGGATCGCCCTAGTTGTCTGTGCGATAACAACTTCCTCATTATGTGCCGGAACAATAATCGTAACTGATGGATAATGTTCTAGCGGCTCGATATCAACTACTTTTTTGCTATGTGTTAACCAAAAATGAACTGCCCCGGCAAGGGTTAACGAGGCCATTAGCAATGAACTCCAAATCGATAACAGTGTCACAATCATTACAAATTCTTGCATTATTTTTTCTCGTTTCTATCAGTATTTAAGGTTGTCTGCTCAATACGGAAATAAATTATCCATTGAAGAACCGCAAAAACCATTGCGAGGATAAAAAAGACAAGGGTAACAACAATCGCCAACCAGAAAAACGTCCGTACCATTTATTTATGACTCCCCTCTTAAGTATTCCACAACGATGTCTGTTTCCATATCTCTCTCAATATGGCGCATTACACTTTCTAATGTCTCAAACGATGTTACATTAATATCATCTACCTTTAAGTGTCCCCATTTAAATTGCGGCGTTGCCTTCCCGATTAGTAAATCTGCTAGGCCTTCACGGGTACTTTGGTTTTGATAGGCAAACGTGATATTGGGCAAATGATACGACAAAATTAAAAAAGTACCATTTCCCAGGAAATATAATGCCTCTGACGGTAACCGGCGCTCTTTTAATACGTGGGCAATTTGTTGCAACGCCTGATTATAATCATCATGATGAAACTGACGAAACTGCTGGTTATGAACCCAATGAATAGCGGTAACATCGATCCACAAGTCCGCTATTTGTTCTTTAATAATAAAGCGAACCTCTTTTTGATAAATTTTGTTGGCGTTATATCCCGTTTGTAGTTTTACAACCTGGTTATAGTAGGCGGCATAACTCTCAATATCTTTACGATTACGATCTAACCAGCCTAACTCACCAATCACATAACGACTAAAATAAGCTAACGCTGCTGTCAGGGGAAATGCAGCGAGGAGCATTAGCTTTAACGGGGTCTCCATTACTATGTATCCTAACAATAAAATTGCGCTGCCGATTGTTGTCAAACCGATAACTAACCAAGTAACGGCAATGCTAGGAATAAGGCTACCAACAACCAACCCCAAAATAATCATTACCATCATTGCCGTCATAACAAAATGTGCATACTGCCCAGCCCACCACATCATCAAGACAACAATTATGACCAGTGAACAAAGTGTGGCAAGACCCGCTTCTACAACATGGCGTCGAATCATATAACTCTCTTCCTCTCTGATAAAATGAGCAGGTAATATATTAGCATACCTATTTCTAGTTTTCACTAGTTTAAAGTCTTGGCAGAGTAACATTTAAAGCCGCCTTGTGAATTTACTTATCATTTTATATTGCGTTGTTTACCATTATAAAATCGCTTTTTGATGATATTTAAATTTATAAACAAATGAAATAATTTTGTTTATTTTTGTAGTTTGATAAGCAAATTATCGTTTTAAACAAAAACAGAATCAGCAATCTAATTTGCCGATTCCGCTATCATGATAATAATTATGAATAATATGGGTCAAAATATTACTTTGTGTAGTCAACGTTCTTTGTTTCTTTAGTTGTAAGCCACGATACAACTGCTAATACAGCCAAAGCAAGCATGTAATATCCAGCTGAGTGGAGGCCATAATGTGCAATTAGCCAAGTAGTCATTGTTGGAGCAACCGCGGCACCAACCACAGCAGCAAGGTTATAAGTAATTCCCGCGCCAGAATAACGAACCTTAGTTGGAAAGAGTTCTGGTAAAACTGCGCCAACAGGGCCATACAAAGTACCCATCACTAAGAAACCAACACCAAGGAATAACAGCATTCCGGTAAGATTATGCTGTCCGGTAAGGAACATTGGGAAAACAAGGGAGTAAACTACTAGCGCTACTGAAGCTGTTAATAGCACTTTCTTTCGGCCAACCCTATCTGCTAAAACAGAAGTTAAAACAATAAGAACAGCAAATTCAACAATGGCTCCCATTAAAAGAAGTAAAAACTCAGATGGACTAAATCCAAGTGCCGTCGTCGCATATGATAATGACCAGGTCGTTAAAGTAAAGAATAAAGCATAAGTAGCAGCCATGATAAATGTCCCTTTAAGGATTTCCCGCCAATTCGTACGGAAAACTTCCCGCAATGGAGACTTAGTCGTATTATCCTTTTCCTGTGCTAACTTAAACAACGGGGTTTCTTGTAAACGGCGACGAACATATAAACCGATAAATACTAGGACTGCTGATGCCCAAAATGGAATCCGCCAACCAAAACTCATCATTTGTGCTGGTGTTAAAACTCGTTCCAAAACGAAGAAGAGTCCGTTACATAGGAAGAAACCAATTGGTGCGCCGACCTCGGGGAAGGAACCGTATAGGGCCCGCTTATCTGCCGGAGCGTTTTCGGTTGCAACAAGGACCGCACCTGACCATTCGCCACCAAGTCCGATCCCTTGAACAAACCGGCATAAGCATAGCAACAGTGCTCCCCATACGCCGATTGATTGGTATCCAGGGATAAAACCAATTGTCACAGTTGAAACACCCATGACAAGTAATGAAACCACTAATGTCTTTTTTCGGCCAAGGCGGTCACCAAAATGACCAAAAAGGAAGGACCCAACCGGCCGGGCAACAAATGCAACCCCGAATGTCAATAAACTAAGCAATGTAGCTAATAATGGCGTCATCTGGGGAAAGAAAACTTTGGGGAAGTAGGCAGCTGATGCAGTTCCATAAGCATAAAAATCAAAAAATTCAATCGCCGTTCCCATCATTGATGCTAAAATAACTGTTTTAACCGGGTCACGTCGTAATTTTGGTCTAGTTTGTGTTGCTGTAACTGTATTTTCCATTTCTCTTACCTCTCTAGATTATTTAATACTAGCGTCTGTCATCTCTTTCAGTTAAAATGTCGCTTTCCATTTTATTCATCACCCTTTCAAAAAATAAAAACCAGCTAACTGCTAAACAGTTAACTGGCTGCCAAAGATATTGCGCTACCGTTTCACTGTTCGCACTGCCTTTAATCTCAGGTAATGCGAACAACATTAAATTATCCGCATCACCTAAATAATGACCCGAATAATAATAATGTTTTGTTGTGTATTTGTAGCAAAAAGCATATCTTTGTCCTCTTTTCTTTTTCGATGAATAAAATATTACCATGAATAAAATTACATTTCAATAAGTTTTCTAATTTATTTTTAATTTTTATCTCTAATTAACTAAAAAAGCCTAATCTCTTAGTGCAGGAGAGATTAGACTTCAACTTAGTAAACTCAATCATGAAACAAATAATGTTGTTGATGTTAATTGGATAAAGGGATGTGCTGTTTCACTGACGAGCTTTTCTAATATCTAACTTAAAATAAACAAGTGGATTTCTTGTTCCTATGTATTATATCACAATAATTGTGAAAAAGTTAACTAATATCTAAAAATATTCAAAAATAATAAAGCAATAATTGATTACTTAGCCATTAGCATCAATTTATCACCAGTGATTTATATCACAATAGTAAAATAACTACTAAACTTGCTAATTTACAAATATAATATTTAAAAATAAATATTTTTATGTACTTAGTGTTGAAAAAAAAAAAAAAAAGGTAATATAAGGGTGATAAATAAAATTTAATAAATTTATTTAAAAGAAATGAATTTATTCTTTCTGATCCCCCCGCTTGGTTCAGTTGCCTTGAATCCTATAGCTATCCTCTAGCAGCTATTATTCATCGTATTTTTATTTATCATTTTTATTTAGAAAGGAGTCGATCTAAGAGATATTTTTATCTTGTTTTGTTAATCCTATCGGCAGTATCAATTACAGCTAATTTAACTTAACCCCACAAGCTACTTTTCTTCCTTTACTTATAAATAATTAAATTACTTGTTAGTATGGGCCGGTACTATTAACTTAACATTCAGATCTCTTTTGGTGTTTCTCTAACCCTTTAGAAACGCTGTTGTTTAGTCCTAATAGATAGAATATTCATTAATACACAGTTACAAAGCAATCTCTATTTAATTAAACTTTCTAATTTT
>NZ_JACIVD010000064.1:0-24018 GCF_014145555.1 Limosilactobacillus albertensis | reverse complement strand
AAAATTAGAAAGTTTAATTAAATAGAGATTGCTTTGTAACTGTGTATTAATGAATATTCTATCTATTAGGACTAAACAACAGCGTTTCTAAAGGGTTAGAGAAACACCAAAAGAGATCTGAATGTTAAGTTAATAGTACCGGCCCATACTAACAAGTAATTTAATTATTTATAAGTAAAGGAAGAAAAGTAGCTTGTGGGGTTAAGTTAAATTAGCTGTAATTGATACTGCCGATAGGATTAACAAAACAAGATAAAAATATCTCTTAGATCGACTCCTTTCTAAATAAAAATGATAAATAAAAATACGATGAATAATAGCTGCTAGAGGATAGCTATAGGATTCAAGGCAACTGAACCAAGCGGGGGGATCAGAAAGAATAAATTCATTTCTTTTAAATAAATTTATTAAATTTTATTTATCACCCTTATATTACCTTTTTTTTTTTTTTTTTCAACACTAAGTACATAAAAATATTTATTTTTAGTAATTATACTGTGGGCTGTTGGATATAGCAGAAGTTGTTAGCTAGAACTGCAAAAAGGTAAATAAAGAATTTCATATTAGCATGGCGTTCAAATAAATTGTTAGCTTCTTCTTAATAAAATGTTTACAAAAACGCTTACTTTAACGCTGCGAAAAGCCCTAAATTTAATAAAACAAATTCTTTGGTTATAATTAAAATTTAATTAGAAATATAATTGACTTTTAATTATATCTTAGATAAACTGACAACAATCATTAATCAAAAAATAAATTATAAGGAGGCGTTAATGATGGAAAATCAAGTTAGCAGTTCTAAAGCTAATGCAACTTATCAAAATTCATCAAAAGTCAAGGAAGCGGCTTATCGAATTTTTGCGGCGGTGGCTAACGCTATTTTAGTCGTCCTAGGAGGCGGACTATTAACCCAAACAATTGGTAACTTGACGGGCATTCATGTTCTAACATTAATTGGTGGAGAAGCCCAAGCATTATTAGCGCCTGCAATTGGGGTGGCAGTTGCTTCACAAATGAACACTAATACCCTGGTAACTTTCGCATCAATGGTTGCGGCAACGGTAGGATCTAATGGGGTTCACTTTACCAATGTTGCTGTTAAGGGATTGACGGCAACTGGTCAAGCAACCGTTTCAACAGTAGGAGCACCTGTTTTTACCACTGGACAGCCGGTATCTGCAGTTCTTGCAGCGGTAGTGGCAGTTTTAGTTGGTAAATATTTAACTGGTAAAACACCATTAGATATGGTTCTGGTACCATTTGGCGCGCTAGCTGTTGGAATTGGCTTTGGACTAGTGGTTGCTGCGGTTGTTACGCCAGCACTACTTGCGGTTTCTGCGTACATTGCGCATAGTATGCAAGTTTCACCAGTTCTAGGATCAATGGTAATTTCCGTTGTGTGGGCCCTATTTCTGATGACACCAGCATCCTCTGCAGCCTTGGCCGTTGCACTGATGCTTGATCCGGTCTCCTCAGCCGCCGCTTTGATCGGTACAACTGCTCAATTTGTTGGTTTCACTGCAATGTCATTCCGCCAAAATGATCTTGGCGCAAACATCGCCCAAGGACTAGTTACGCCTAAAGTCCAATTCCCTAACCTTCTCATTAATCCTTATCTCTTGGTTCCAACGGTTGTCTCTGCAGCTGTCTGTGCACCAATTGCAACGGTTCTGTTTAATTTCCGTTCGACATCTACTTTAGGGGGATTGGGACTAAACTCCTTGATTGCACCAATCGCTTATCTTTCACGTGGCTGGGCTCAGTTCAGCACATACATGGTCTTTGGGGTCGTTGTACCTGCTATCCTATCCGTAACTCTCTATCTTGTCTTAAAACGAGCAGGTTTCATCGGTGAAAAGCAATTACATCTTGAGCTAGTTTAATAATACTGATCAAATAAAAACTGTTTGCTTATTGAAAATTACTCAGTAAGCAAACAGTTTTTTCAATTGATAAAACATGCTGAGAACCGCTATTGTCGTGGTTAATGAATGTGATACAATAGACTGTGAATGTAAATTGTGAATGATAATTATTCATAATTAATGGCGGGGAACGAAGCCATAGATTAAGGCTACTCATAAGCATCATTAATCTGTAAAAGAGTTCAGTTTTTATATGAAGGAGTTTTATACTATGATTCAAACAATTGATTTGAAAAAAGGTATGGTTTTTGAACGTGACGGTAAGTTATTAAAGGTTCTTCAAATCAACCACCACAAGCCTGGTAAGGGTAACACTTTAATGCAAATGGACATCCAAGACCTTCGCTCAGGTTCAATTGTCCACACTACAATGCGTCCATCTGAAAAGGTTGAACAAGTTAACGTTGATAAGCGTTCTGCTCAATACCTTTACGATGAAGGTGATTCAGCCGTATTTATGGACCTTGAAAGTTACGAACAATACAGCTTAAGTCATGACTTGCTTGGTGACGATAAGAACTACCTTGTTGAAAACATGAAGGTTATTTTAAACTTTGTTAACGGTGACATTATCGGTGTTGAATTACCAACTACTGTTGAATTAACTGTTGCTGAAACTGAACCAATGATTAAGGGTGCTACTATTGATGGTGGTGGTAAGCCTGCAACCATGGAAACTGGTTTGGTTGTTAACGTTCCTGCATTTATCAAGAACGGTGACAAGTTGATCATCAACACCACTGATGGCAGTTACAAGTCACGGGCTTAATTAATAAGTAGAAATGCTCTTTGTACAAGTTACAGAGGGCATTTTTTATGGGGAGAATCGGTATGGATAAGAAAATAGGATTTTTAATGGTTACCGGGCTTAGTCTGTTATTGGCTGGTTGTGGCAATCAAAATAATAGCAAAAGTGTTTCTTCATCTTCATCAAGCAGTAGTCTGTTAGTTGCTAAGAGTAATGTCAAAATTGATAGTGATAACCTAAGTCCGCAGGAAGCGGTTAGCTTGATTAGCACTTATTGCGGACTACGCTATGGCGGTAATTGGGCAGCTATGGTTAAACAAGCTCAAAAAGACGGGCTGCAGGTGAATCTTTATCCGAGTTCTAGATATCAATTGAGTGATGGCGGTCAGGGAGTAGCTTATGATGTAACAGCTGGCGGCGCGTCACAGGGATTGGTGTACACGGTTAATAATGATAATGTAAATATCTACCAAAACGTTAAGCAGAATAAGAAGAGTACGAAGCTAGCGACTGTTTCAAAGGCAGAAATGGCTGAGTATGTTAACAAAAAGGGGCAGGGGAAGCTCGTTAATGATTTAGCGGCCCAAGCCCAGGTTGTTGATAAGCGGAACGGGGATAGTAATGCCTCATCAAGTACAAGTAGTACAGGAGACGATCATAAGTATGGCCGTGCAGGAATCATTGATGTACCAAGTGAAATGCAGGGTACATGGTATTCGGCTGATAACGATTCTGATTCGACGATTGCTTTTGGCACCCATTCGCTTACATTTGCAGAAGGCAGCGATCGTGAAACAACCCAGCTTTATAAACAGGACCCGCAATTTGGCGAAGATGAGGATAATTACACAAGCGAAGATGTCCAAAACGCCACAAAGAACTGGGGAAAGGTAAGTTTTTATAATGTTAATGGTTCACGCTGGCTAAATCTCCGTGGCTGGACACAGTCGGCAGGGGATGGCTCGTCCTATACTGTAAAAACTGAAACAATTGATGGTAAGCAGGTTAAAGTTTTAGTACAAGCAGGCGGTGCTGAAAATTGGACGCAAGCGGTATATTACCAATCCAAGGATATGGCGCAACAAAACGCAGATAAGAAATTTGATGATCTTCATTATGAAGACGATGATTAGATAACAAAACTTGAGAAAACACAAAGAAAGGGCGCCATTGCTCGGTAAAGCCGAACGCTGACGCCTTTTCTGCATCTTACTTAATTGTTTGCTCCTGTTCTAGTTGTCTTTTAGAACGTAAGTCAACATAATTGTTTTTTAAGAGATCATTAGTGTGAATAACTTTGATAGGGGGAACCTTGGATTCAAATGGCTTTGCAACCGTAATCTTTGCAGGTTCGGCAGTAGCTGTATTAGCAGAAGCACGTTCGGTGGTACCAAAGATAATGAATAGACTTAGTAAAAGCGAGCTGATAATAAGGCCAGCTTTACTTAGGAAACCTTTACGTGTAGATTGCCGGGTATTTTTGCTGTTAGTCATGAGAATCCCTCCTTGTTTATTGAAGAAACTAAGCTTTTTGAGTTGTTTTCTAGAATATCATTTTCTTAGTTAGCGGGGTAGGTTATCGTTCCCGGTTAAACTAATTATTAATTCTTTTAGGATTTCCTTAAAAGAATTATCTCCAAAAATTCGCAAATAAAAAAGCTGAATTAGACCGCTTATCCTTAGTCTATTCAGCTTAAATTAAATATCTTTTATTGAATCAACCAGCCTAGTGGCCAAGAGAACCATTCAAAAATCTTGTCCACTTTACGTTGGCTGATTTTTTTATTTGTTGCTAAAACTTGAAAAGTGACTTTTTCCTCTTTGAATAGTCTTGGAGTTGGGAAAAAGCCATTGCGCTTATAGAATCTAAGCCGGCGTAATCGTTGCTGATTATTAGCGGCATGTGGATCCGGCTGCTCAATATCGAGGGCAAGCGAATCTTCAGGATAAAGGTCACGAAGCTCATCAATAATCCGTGTCCCATATCCTTGTGAACGAATCTGATCATTAACTGCAAGATATAAGATATAATGCATACCATGACTGTGGATAACGTAAGCAAAGCCGACAAACTGATCCTGGTCATAAAAAGCCATGAAATCGGCTTGGCGGTACCTGCTCTTAATGCGGAGCCACGACCATGGTTCTCGTTCATACTTCGGAAACGCGCGCATATATAGTTGTTTTACCTGTCTATATTCTTTTAAACTCAACCTCACGGGCTGTATGTCTAAATCCAAAAAATATCACTCCTTATGAATAAATATTTTACCAGAAAATAAGATAATAGACAATTTGAAATCAAACGTTTGTTCTGATATAGTGGAAAGGTATTTTTGGAAAGGAAGAAAACCATGGATAAGATTATTGCATTAACGCACCAGCAACGAACAGCCATTCTTCGCCAGTTAACAGTTGAGCAGGTAAAAGCGCTTAGTGAATTTACCCGCTACGCTATGTTATCACGTTTTCATACCCGTCATTATCTATCGCAAACAGATTGGGAATTTCAGGGGATGGTGGTCGATCCATGGTACCAGCGTTCTCATGATCATTCTGGAGAAAATCTTTATTGTGATTGCGGCCGCCGTTTAAAAAATCAGTTTATTCTCCGGTCACGGACTACGGGGCGGCAATTATCTCTTGGCATTTCACACTTTCAACAACATGCGAGTATTCCAGCAAAGGTTACTCGTGAGATCCAATCGGGAATTAATGAGATTAACCTTTATATGGATAGTATTTTATTAGCATACCGGGCTGGTCAGCGGTTTCCCCAGACAATGTTTCAGTTTGTTCTTGATCATCAAGGATTTAAAAACCACGAGGGGACGGTTTTATATCAACGCTGTAATCTATTCAGTCAGGTTGACCTTCCACTTCATCGACGTGATTATGAAGAGCTGAAAGGGTTATCTGCTAGGCTAAAAAACGGTCGGCAGCATCGGCTTACTAAAGAAGAGATCAATCAGTTACGTGCAGAGCTTGCGACTGATTGGCGCCAAATTGACCAGCAGATTACGATGTTTAATTACCTATTACGGCAAAATACGATTAGTAGTCAGGATATTCACCGGATTAAAAGTAACTCGGTGAATTATGCATTACAGAGGCGCAAGACACGCTTCTTTATTCAAAATTATAAGCAGATGTTAACTTTAACACTGACTAAGGCGCGGAACCAGTTAACAATTAAGCTGCGTCAATTATCTTTCTACCTCCAAGTATGCCAAGAATTACCTACAGCTAAGATCCAGTGCGAACAAGCCAAACAGGTAATGATTGCTCACAAGACACCCACCCCTGATTCACATTTTTATGGGATAAAAGAGGCAAAAAGTTTACTAAAAAAGTAATTTTACTAAAAATAGTTATAAGTATTTTTTTATAAAGATAATGTACTATTATCCATCTTTTGAGTTTTTATTAATGAACTGATAAATAAATTAGTGTTATTTTTTGAGCGCTTTCACTATCCATGATATAATTTATTATATAGTAATATAAATTTTTTTGTGTGGGGTGGAGCTAATAATGGATCAAGAAAATAATCAAGGAATTGCCTATTCATTAAGTTTTTTACGTGAAAATGATTATCCGCGAGCCCTATTTTGGCTTGGTGTTAAACCACTCGATTTTAAGGATCTCCAAGAATTGTTAGCAGGAATTTCTAGTAATCGCTTGATAACAATAATTGAGGACCTACAAGAAAAATATATAATTAGCCCAATTCAAGAGGCCGGCTGCTTTGTCCTAACGACTGGCGGTGAAGAGCTGGCACGGATTGTAACGGCCCTTGGTGTCTGGGGTCGTCAGCAAATGGATGAATATAATGGTGAAGATAGTGACCAAGTTGTTTTACCTGATTCATCAATGGAACAAAAAGAACTTTTAAGCTATCGAAATGTAATTGGCCGGTATGTTTGATTTATATTTTATTCTTGCTGTTAATAAAACTAAATATAATACACAGATATTTGCCTATGAAAAATATAATTTTCATGGGCTTTTTTATTCTAATTATATTTTTATGAAAATAAAAGTCTCTTTTCTTGTAATAATTAATATCAATAGTATTATAAAAAGTAAATATTAGTGAAAAGGCTTTAATAATCATTTAGCTTCTTTATGTTTATTATTGATGCTTCATTAATAAATCAATTATTAGTTAAGGGAGGAATTACATTTGCATATTAATAGTGGTGATACGGCTTTTATGATGCTTTGCACAGCTATGGTTTGTTTAATGACACCAGGTCTTGCTTTCTTCTATGGCGGATTAGCCCGGAAGAGAAGCGTCTTATATATTATGATGCAATCATTTATTTCAATGGGAATTGTAACCTTGATTTGGGTCTATGGAGGCTTTGGCTTAGCATTTGGTAAAGATGAAGGTGGCGTAATCGGGCGTATTTCTGATTACTTTGCCCTCGCTCATGTTGGCTTAGTTCCTAACGCTGTTCATGCAGCTTCAATTCCCTTTGCACTATTTTTCTTATTCCAGTTAATGTTCTGTGTAATTACTGTTCCGCTAATTAGCGGGGCATTTGCAGAACGGCTTAATATGAAGGGGTATATTTTGCTATTGATTTTATGGACATACCTCGTTTATATTCCGGTTTGTCACTGGGTATGGGGCAATGGATTCCTTGCAAAATGGGGCTTTGTTGACTTTGCTGGTGGTACTGTTATTCACACCACAGCTGGTTTTGCTGCCTTGGCAAGTATTATCGTTCTTGGAAAACGAAAGCTAAAGCAGAGCGGAATGAAGCCAAGTAATCTGATGGCAGCTGCTATTGGAACCGGTCTTCTTTGGTTCGGCTGGTTTGGCTTTAATTCAGGCGGGGCCTTAAAAGCCGGTGCATTAGCAACAAAGGCCTTTACTAATACGGCCATCGGGTTAGCAAGCGGGATGATTGTTTGGATCTTATACGCAAAGTTTGTTCGTGGCAAGTTTGACTTTATTGATGTTTTGACCGGTTCAGTAGCTGGTCTAGCAACGATTACGCCTTGTGCCGGTTATATTAATCCTGCCGCTGCGGTTCTAGTGGGCTTAGCTGCTGGTATTATTTGTAACTTAGCTGTCAGTCTCCAAGAAAAGATTGGCTGGGACGATGCGCTCGGTGTTTGGGGTGTCCACGGAATTGGTGGATTTACCGGAACAATCTTGATTGGTATCCTTGCTGATCGAACCGTTAATGGAATAGGTGCTGGCGGTCATCAATTCTTAATTCAAACTGGCGGTGTTATTTTAGTTGCCGTCTACTCATTTGTAATTACGTTTATTTTACTTAAGTTACTAGGTGCGCTTACTAACATTCGTCCAACAGATAAAGTTATTTCTGAAGGACTTGATCATACATTGTTAAATGAAACAACATACGATATTAATTAAACTTCTTGATTATCAAACTCGTCTCAACGAAAGGAGGCGAAAATGAATTGTTAGGTTGTATATTGCTTTATGTCGGCATGGTATTAATGAGCAATGGCTTTTATGCTGTTGAGGGCATAAAGGATAAATCGATTGTGGTTATGAACTTCTTTACTGGCGGACTTAGCTTAATTCTTAACGTTGTTGCTCTATCGTGGGGAATTATCAATGATAAGCCAGCAAGTTGGTTCTATGCTAGTGCCACTGGATTGCTATTCGCATTTACTTATCTCTATGTAGCATTTAACACTCTCTGTGACTTTGACCAGCGTCTGTATGGTTGGTTCAGTTTATTTGTTGCGATTAACTCAATTCCAGCCGGGATCCTTTGCTTCCAAGGTTATGGCGGCAATTGGATTTACGGCATCATCTGGTGGGCCTGGGGAATTCTTTGGTTAACGGGATTCCTAACCAACAATCTAAAAATGAATCTTGGTAAGTTCCCTGGATATTTAGGAATCATCGAAGGAATTTGTACAGCATGGATTCCGGGATTCCTAATGCTCCTAAACTACTGGCCTAACTAAAATCTATTTAGCTAGAGAAAGGAAGGATAGATAATGAGGCTCACAAAGCGTGAACAAGAAAAAATGATGATTAGCTTAGCCGGAATGATCGCAGAAAAGCGTAAGGATCGTGGCTTAAAGCTAAACCAGCCGGAAGCAGTTGCCCTAATTACCAGTCGCCTGTTGGAAGGCGCCCGTGATGGCAAAACTGTTGGTGAGTTAATGAATGAAGGTGCAACTTGGCTAACTAAGGATGATGTTATGGAAGGAATTCCAGAAATGATTCCAATGATTCAAGTTGAAGCAACATTCCCTGATGGCACCAAGCTAATCACTGTTACTGACCCAATTCGCTAATTTTTAGCATCTAAAGAAGGAGGAAACAAAATGGTTCCTGGAGAATATAAGTTACAACCAGACAAAGTACCATACAATGTTGGTTACGATGATATCTCACTCAAAGTAAAAAACGTTGGTGACCGTCCTGTCCAAGTTGGTTCAGAATACCACTTTTACGAAGCTAACGAGCAAGGTCTACAATTTGATCGTAGCCAGGCATGGGGTAAGCACCTTGACATACCAGCCGGAACTGCCATTCGGCTAGAAGCTGGTGAAGAGCGGACCGTTAAACTCATTGACTTTGGTGGAAAACGCCGGGTATTCGGCTTTAACAATAAAGTTAATGGTTGGCTTGATGTTGATAAGAAAGCTGACACATACAATGGGTACCCGCTTGAGAAGAGTTATCCCGAAGAAAAGTAAAGAGGAGGTAAAGTTATGAGTTTTGATATGGATCACGAGCAGTTTGCCTCATTTTACGGACCAACTACTGGCGATAGCGTACGACTAGGTGATACAGACTTATTTGCCAAAGTCGAAAAAGACCTAACAGTTCATGGTCAAGAAAGTTTATTCGGTGGTGGGAAAGTCCTTCGTGATGGAATGGGTGTTAGTGCCACTGAAACCCGTGCCGGAAATCCAATGGTTGCCGATACAATTATTTCTGATGCACTTATTATTGATTGGACTGGAATTTATAAGGCAGATATTGGTATTCGTGACGGTAAGATCCTTGCCATTGGTAAAGGTGGTAACCCAGATGTCATGGATAACGTTGATTTCATTGTCGGAGCAAGTACTGAAGCCATTTCTGGTGAAGGAATGATTGTTACCGCTGGTGGAATTGACCTCCACGTTCACTACATTACCCCATCCATTGCTCAAGCTGCTTTGGATAACGGTATTACAACCTTATTTGGTGGTGGTACCGGTCCTGCTAACGGTACTCGTTCCGCTACTTGTAACCCTGGAGCATGGTACACTCACCGGATGCTTCAAGCGGTTGATAACGCTCCTATTAACTATGGTTTGATGGCTAAGGGTTCCGGTTCACGTCCAGAATTGATTGGTGAACAAATCGAAGCCGGATGTGCTGCCATTAAGACCCACGAAGACTGGGGTGCTACTGCTGCCGGAATTGAAAATTCAATTGCTGCGGCTAATAAGTACGATGTTCAATACGCTGTCCACACTGACTCGCTAAACGAAGGTGGATTCGTTGAAAACACTATCAATGCCTTTAACGGCAATACAGTTCACACATTCCACACTGAAGGTGCCGGTGGTGGACACGCTCCTGACATTATGGTTGTTGCTGGTCAAGATAATGTTCTTCCATCATCAACAACCCCAACTAACCCATATTGTAAGAACACCCTTGATGAATTGTTCTACATGACAATGGTTTGCCACAACCTTAACCCTAAGATTCCTGACGACGTTGCCTTTGCTGAATCACGTATTCGGAAACAAACTGAAGCTGCCGAAGACGTGCTCCAAGATATGGGTGCCCTCAGTATGATGACTTCTGATGCGCAAGCCATGGGACGTGTTGGTGAAGTTGCTATGCGTTGTTGGCAATTAGCAAGCAAGATGAAGAAGGTTCGCGGACCGCTCGAAGGTGATTCCAAGTACGACGATAACAACCGGATCAAGCGTTACGTTGCTAAGTACACAATTAACCCAGCTATCTGTAACGGTATTTCAGATTATGTTGGTTCAATTGAAGTTGGTAAGTACGCTGACTTGAATATCTGGGATCCTAAATACTTCGGTACCAAGCCTGACATGGTTATTAAGAACGGTATGATCACATACGGTATTGCCGGTGATCCAAGCTCAAGTCTTCCAACACCAGAACCAGTTCTTGAACGTTACCTTTACGGTGCTGAAGGCCGTGCTGTTAACCACACATGTGTAACCTACGTATCTCAATATGCTTATGACCACGGTATTAAAGAACAACTTGGCTTAAACAAGACTATCCTTCCTGTTCACAATACCCGGAGCATTACTAAGGCTAACATGAAGCTTAATAATTACACGCCAAAGACAATTGAAATTGATCCACAAACATATGACGTTAAGATTGATGGCAAGCTGATCACCTGTGATGCAGCACCAACGCTACCATTAACTCAACGTTACTACCTATTCTAATCTTAAATTAGATTTACCAAGGGGATTGGGAGCCGTGCCCCAATCTCCTTTTATAAAAATTAAATAAAAAAGAGGTTTTATAGTTATGGTTTTAACAGAAGTTTATCGTAATGTAGATGATATTCCTAACATCGGCAGTTATCATATCGAGACGGCAATGGTTAAGAGCGATGATTTGATGAAGAATATTTTGCGGGTTAAGACTGACCATGGAAATGAATATGGTATCCGGCTTGATAATGAAGACCAAATTCTGGAAAATGGTTCTGCTTTTAAACTCGGCGATAAGAAGTTGCTTGTCTTAAGTGTAATCGCTGATGAAATGATTGAAATAACGCCGCGTGATATTAATGAAATGGGTCTTGTTGCCCACTTCCTTGGTAATTTGCACAAGCCAGTTCAAATTAAAGACGGAAAGATTTCATTATTGCTCGATAAAGTCGTTGTTAAGATGCTTGATAAGCATGATATTAATTACGAATTAAAGAAGGTTCAATTAGACCAACCGCTTGAATACTTAGACTTAACAAAGTAAGCAGGGATAGAAGATGGAAAATGAATTAACAAAGAAACTAAATTATCTTGAAGTTTTCCAAATTTGTGATTCAACCTTCCCAATCGGTACTTTTAACCACTCGTTCGGAATGGAAAATTATCTTCGGACAAACGTGATTAAAAAGGCTCCCGAATTTCGAATTTGGCTTGAAAACTATTACCGGTCGCAATTTCGGTTTGGTGAAGGTCTTCTCGTGAAATTATGCTATGAGGCAATTAAGCAGCATGATTTTGATAAGCTGATTGAATACGATGATCAAATTACTAAATCTACATTGGCTATTGAAACACGAAATGGTACAAAGCTGATTGCCCACCAGATGATTGTCCTTATTCAAAAGATATACGGTGACAAAGTGCCGCACTTAAAGGAATATGCACAGGCAATTGATGATGGCAAGGCCTATGGTAACCCCGCAATCGTCTTTTCAATGTTTGCTCATTATAAAGGTGTGCCATTACTTGATGCCTTCTTAATGTATGGCTATAGTGTTGCATCAACCTTAGTGTTAAACGCAGTGCGGGCAATTCCGCTTGGTCAGCGGCAGGGACAGGTTATCTTAAATGACCTCATTAAGCTGCTTAAGCCTTTATACAAACAAGTGATGAAGCTTGATGCATCTTATCTTGGTGCGAATGCTCCCGGCCTTGAAATGGCGCAAATTAATCACGAAACACAAGAATCACGGCTATTTATGTCTTAATAATTCTGGAAGGGAAGTTAAAAATTATGAAACGTGCAGTACGAATTGGTGTTGGTGGTCCTGTTGGTTCAGGAAAGACACAGTTGATTGAACGGCTTACCCGGCAAATTCATAATGACTACAATATTGGTGTTATTACCAATGATATTTATACCAAGTGGGATGCTGAATATATGGCAAAACACTCGGTACTTGATGAAGACCGGATTATTGGTGTTGAAACCGGTGGCTGCCCCCACACAGCTATTCGTGAAGATGCCTCAATGAATATGGCTGCTGTTGAAGAACTAGAGCAACGGTTCAACAACGACTTGGACTTGATCTTCATCGAAAGTGGTGGTGACAACCTAGCCGCAACGTTTAGCCCAGAACTAGTTGACTTTTCGATTTACATTATTGATGTGGCTGAAGGGGAAAAGATTCCTCGGAAGGCTGGTCAAGGAATGATTAAGTCTGACCTCTTCATCATTAATAAGACTGACTTGGCAAAGTATGTCGGTGCAGATCTTGACCGGATGAAGGCAGACTCAGAAAAATTCCGTAATGATGGAAACTTCCTCTTTACCAATTTGAAGACTGATGAAGGCCTTGATGGTGTAATTAACTGGTTGAAGAAGGACGTATTACTTGAGGACTTGGAAGATGAAAAGTAAAGATTATGATGGCATGATTGACCTGGAATTTACTCACAAGAATGGTCGTGACTTTGCTAAGCGGACCTTTCGTAAGGGAAATTCATGGTTATCATTTTGCCAACCAAACAAGGACAATATCCCATATTATTTCCTCATCACTACTGGCGGAGGATATGTAGAAGGCGAAAGTTATCATCACCAAATTACCTTAGATGATGACAGCCACGCAATCGTTACTACGCAATCGCCAACTTATGTCTATAAATGTGAGCATCAAAAGACGACCACGCAACAAGATGACTTCAAACTTGGCAAAAATGCGATTTTAGAATTTTACCAAGATGAGACAATTCCGTATAAGGATGCCCGTTACCGTCAAAAGACAACGATCGACATGCAAAAGGGTGCTAAATTAATCCTTACTGATGGTCTCTCAAAGGGCTGGTCTCCAGATGGCGCACCATTTCAATATGATGAAGTTGGCTTACAGACGAAGATCAACTATGACGGTCACCTCGTTTACAACGATTTTCTCCTTGTCGACCCAGAGACTGATCCAATGCAAGAGATCGGTTATTTTGAAGGAAAATTAAACTTCAATTCAGTAGTAATTATTGATGAAAATATTACTCAAGACACGGTTGAGGAATTACGGAAATACTTGTCCCAATTCGATGTTGATATTCACTATGGAATTTCATTGCTTGAACAGGATGGATTGGTTTTCCGTCTGTTAAGTAATAGTGCGTTTGAAAATCACAAGCTAATGTGGAAGTTCATCAGCTATTACCGTGAAAAGAAGCTCCATCTCTCCGAACTTAACTTACGGAAGAGTGAGCATCTTGAGCGAGAACAGGCATAAAAAAATGAGGAGATAAGAGAATGAATATTATTATTACTGACTTGCTTGCGGCCGGAGTAGGCGCATTCTTTGGTGGTGGATTACGTAGTCTCTTATCCGATGTATTAAACACAGATTATGACCATTACCGTTGGGGCACCATTATGGCAAACTTAATTGGTTCATTGCTGATTGGAGTTTTTGCCGGCATGGTAACAAGTGATGAATTGCGGAATACGATGAATGTGTTATTAGCAACCGGATTTTGTGGCGGATTAACGACTTTTTCTACCTTTTCCCTAGAAACATTAAAATATTTCAAATCTGGTAAGAAGCTTTTAGCGTGGACTTACTGGGTAGGAAGTGTTATTGCATGCATTTGTTGTGTGTACTTAGGATTATGGTTCCACTCATGGCTGTAGAAAGGAAGAGTGTAGAATGTCAAATGGGTTAAAATTACTCGTAATCGGTGTCGGCTGTTTCTTCGGCGGTGTTCTCCGGTATGCGTGTGAAATAGTTTCTGACTTATGGATAAAGCCGCCTTTTGCTGATCCGCTTGCTGTCTTGATTGTTAACGCAGTCGGTTGTTTCATTATTGGTTTATTTACAGCATGGTTTTTGAAAAAAATTGTCCCTAAAGACTGGCACACGATTATTACGACTGGTTTTTGTGGTGGATTAACAACTTTCTCATCTTTTGCCCAGGGTATTACCGTCTTATTTATGGATGGTCAAATTTGGGTTGGTGTTGTGTATATTCTTGCTGATATGATCTGCGGGTTATTTGCAGTATATGCAGGCCTCTTCCTCGTGCTGGGAAAAGATTATGCCAAAGAATTATTAAAGTGACGCATAGTAAATTAAAGGAGCGGGATTTTAGTGCATATTCCAGATAACTATTTGAGTCCGGGAACTTGTGCGGTAATGTTTGCAGTGGCTGCACCGGTTATCGCTGTCTCAGCTAAAAAAGTAAAGGTTCAGTTAAAAGAACATAAGGAGCTTGCACCGATGCTTGGAATTGCGGCATCATTATCTTTCTTAATGATGATGTTTAACGTGCCTGTACCGGGCGGAACTAGTGCTCACGCGGTTGGAGGTACGCTGCTTGCAATCCTGATTGGGCCATATGCGGCCAGTATTGCAGTGACAGTTGCGTTAATTCTGCAAGCGTTCCTATTTGGTGATGGCGGAATTTTAGCGTTAGGAGCTAATATTTTTAATATGGCAATTATCATGCCGTTTACTGGTTATTGGATCTATAACTTTTTGCGGAAGCACCACCATCCTAGTATTGGAACAATCGTTGGTTCCTACTGTGGAATTAACTTGGCGGCTTTGATGGCGGGACTAGAGCTAGGGATTCAGCCGCTAATTGCCCATACAGCAAGCGGCGCGCCCTTGTATAATCCATACCCGTTAGCAGTCACGATTCCCGCAATGGCCTTTGCTCACTTAGCTGTTGCTGGTTGGATTGAAGCGTTCTTTACGTACGTTGTTTATTCATTCGTCAAGCGAGTGGCACCAAATGAGATTTATCAAAATACCATGGCAAAAGATACGAAAAAGGGTTCAATTAAATACCTCATCTATGTAATTATCGGGTTAGCTGTCCTTTCACCGATCGGCCTGCTTACAACAGGAACTGCTTTTGGTGAATGGGATAATGCTGAATTATTGCAGCGATTGAAGGTTGAGCACATTTCTAGTACGGTTCCTACGGGGATGAGTCATGGATTTAACTATACTGCCTTATTTGGTGATTATACAATTCCGGGGACGTCTTTACCGATTGGCTATATTTTGAGCGCTATTACCGCAATTTTAATTTTCTTCCTAATAAGTAAGGTGCTGATGTCAATTTATGGCTCAACAAATAAAGCCGCAAATAAGTAAAAAAAACAAAGCGGTGCCAACAAAATTGCCAGTTTGGTTAATGAATTCGGAGCGGCACCAGGTACAATTAACTAAAGGCCGGTTAGTACAAGATAATTTAACAAGGTTTGCGACACTTGTTGCTTTTCTTACACGGATAACGCCGGTTTATAAGGCCAAAAATTCACCATGGGTACGAATTATTGAGCTAATTGGGTTAACGATTTTGATTGTTTTATCATCGCAGGTTATGTTTTTATGGCTAATTTTAATTCTTCTATTAACGCACCTCATTATTTTGCCGGGGTCTGTAATTATTACAATCACCAAAAAGCTGATTAAATTAATGGCAGTTTCGCTGCTTGTATTATTACCGAGTCTCTTATTGCAAGCTAATAATATTAGTTTGTTTTTGACACGAGTTGCATTAATTATGCTAAACATTTCCATATTCTTAAGTATTACTTCATGGCCCCAGTTTATTCAGGGACTAGAGCAGTTACATTTACCGAGTGTCATAATTTTAACTCTTGATATTACAATGAAATATGTTTATACTCTTGGCGTTTATATTCAGGAGTTGCTCAGCAGTATTAAGTTGCGAACGTTTGGACAGCATGTAAATCGCCGCGTTCTTGGGGTTATTATTGGTCAGGTTTACTTGTCGGCAAAAAAACGAATGGGCGACCTTTATCAGGCAATGCTATTACGAGGATATAATAATAGCAGCATTGCGAGGAGAAAACTTAGCTGGAATAAATATGACTTGATTAGTATGGGGGAATTGTTATTTGCAGTGGCGGCATACTTTGTAACACGAGGAGTGGTGGCATGATTAAAATAGCTAACGGTGCGTATACTTATGGGACACAAACCGGTTTTCACGATGTCAATATCGAGATCAATCGTGGTGATGCCGTTTGTATTATGGGCCCAAATGGTTCTGGTAAGTCGACGCTATTAAAAACGATTGTTGGATTATATAGTTTAGAAAACGGCCGGTATACTTTTGACGATTTGGTAATTGATAAGAAGTTCCTAAAAGATTCAACAAAAACGGGACCATTTTATCAAAAGTTCGGCTTTGTATTTCAGAATAGTGATATCCAACTCTTTAATACTAGTGTGACTGATGAGATAGCATTTGGCCCGGAGCATCTCGGCTTACCGCAGCATGAAATTGAGCAGCGTGTAAATGATTGTTTAAAGCTATTGAAGATTGAGCGGCTACGCGACCGTGTTCCTTATCACTTATCCGGTGGTGAGCAAAAATTAGTAGCGATTGCCAGTGTACTAACGATGAACCCGGACATTATGATTTTTGATGAGCCGTTTAATGGGTTGTCGCCCAAGTATCGGACACTGATTACGCAAATAATTAATCAATTACATCAAGCGGGCAAAACAATTATTATTTCAAGTCACCATTTTAATCAGATTAGGTCGTTGGTTGACCGTGTTTATGTATTTTCAGAGGATCATACGATTACTCGGGAAATAACAGCTGATCAGCTAGAAGAAATGCCACGATTTATCGATTATTTGGATAATTTGTAGAAAAGTAGTTTATTATAAGATGTTTAAAATTAAATAGAGAAAATAGAAGACCGAAAAGATATTTACTTTTCAGCCTTCTATTTTTTAAACAAATTTATAACCGAACCCGCGGACAGTAAGAAGATGGGTGGGATGCTGTGAATCATCCTCAAGCTTATCGCGAAGATGGCTAATGTGGATGTCAACAATTCGTGAAGTATCAAGGATATCATACCCCCATACGCCGTTAACAAGCTGGTCGCGACTTAATACTTGTCCTTGATGGTCAACTAAGTAGGACAATAGTTGGAATTCTTTTGGAGTTAAAGCAATTGTTTCGCCGTTCTTGGTAACTGTATAGGATTCTTGATTGATTTGCCACGCGCCGGCAGTCATGACTGTATCTTTCGCTGCCTTTTCCTGGTCGGCTAGTGAATGTAGTTGCGGATAGTGGTAAGTCCATAACCGCTGTTCAATTAAGGGACGGAAAATAGAAGGGATAATGGGAGTAGCAAGGACGTCATCGACACGTGCACGGTAGAGTTTACGTTGGATCCGTTCCGTAAGCCGTGGGGTAAAGATAGTAATCGGTCCTTGAACTTGGTGACGGATAAGGGTCATTGTTGCAATAGTCGTGTCCAAACTTACTTCGGTCATATCCCACCAGATACCGCTGATTTTTTCTTTTTCTAAGGCAACCACAAGACCGGTCGGCGTAGTTACTAACTCGAATTTCCAGTGGGCCTTTTTACATATGTTTTGTAGTTCTTGTACCAGAGTATCTTGCTGACTCATTAGCAAAAATTTATTGGTCATAATATTTCTCCAAAATTTACATAACCTTTACATTATAAAGATTAAAACTTTACATCGACTTGTTATTCTCTATTTGTACCATACGAGATATGCGAAAACAACTAATAAACAGGTAGGAAATAGCAATGAAAAAAATAGTTATCAGCATTGTTTTGCTTGTAATGGTGTGCTGGCTAGGCGGGTCGTGGGTCCTTGCTAGGCAGCAGCCATCACAGGAAAAAATTACAATTGTTGGGTCAACAGCTTTACAGCCTCTTGCTGAAGCAGTCGCTAATAATTATCGGATTAATCACCCGCAAACAAGTATTATTGTCCAAGTGGGCGGGTCAGGAACAGGACTTAGCCAGGTTCAAGCGGGAGCAGTGAATATTGGATCAGCTGATATCTTTGCTGACCAGCAAGATGGTATTAATGCTGGAAAGTTAAATGATAATATCGTTGCTGTTTCTGGAATTGTCCCGATTGTTAATGAACATCTTGGCGTTAAGAATTTGACAATGGACCAGTTACGACAAATTTTTACAGGTCAAATCACTAATTGGCAAGAACTTGGCGGACCGGATTTACCGATTACAGTTATCAACCGGGCACACGGAAGCGGGACCCGCGTTGCTTTTGAACAGACGGTTTTAAAACCGGGGATGCAAGCCGTTAATGCACAAGAACAAGATTCAAATGGGACGGTTAAGGAGATTATCAAGAATACGCCGGGAGCAATTAGCTATATTGCCTTTGCTTATCTTAATGACCAAGTACAGGCAATCAACCTTGATGGGGTTGCGCCAACAGCAGCGAATGTTACGACTAATAAGTGGCAATTATGGTCATATGAGCATATGTATACGCAAAAGCATCCATCGCGTGCAACAACAGAGTTTATCAAGTATATGCAAAGCGAAAAAGTTCAAAAAACACTTGTAACTGATGCTCACTATATCAGTATTCATGATATGAAAGTTGAAAAAACACCAAACGGGAAAGTAACTGAAAGGAAATAGAATATGATGGAAGACTTACGACAACGGTTGACTCAGCCCTCCGCCGAGAGTAAGCAGGAAGTTTCGGGAAAAATAATTAGCTACCTTGCAATTACCCTAATTGGGGGATTAGTCGCAACGATTTTAATCTTTCTAACCTTAAAAGGAATTGCTTTATTTACCGGCAATCACTACTCTTTATGGAACTTTTTAACGGGAGTAAACTGGCAGCCAAGTCACCATTTGTTTGGGGCATTGCCAATGATCGCAACTTCTTTTAGCGTTACCCTCTTGTCGGGAATAGTTGCACTGCCGTTAGCGCTAGTAGTCGCAATTGCAATTACTGAAATGCTGCCATCAACAGCATACAAATTCTTACAGCCAGTTATTGAATTGCTAGTTGGTATTCCGTCAGTGGTCTACGGATACGTTGGTTTGACCATCGTTGTACCTTTCTTACGACAGTCATTTGGCGGAACAGGCTTTGGTATTTTGGCAGCAACATGTGTATTGTTTCTGATGATTTTACCGACAATGACTTCAATGACAATTGACAGTTTCAAAGCTGTTCCTCAGCAGTACCGCAATGCTTCAGCCGGCTTAGGGGCAACCCGGTGGCAAACTATTTCCCGGGTAATTATTCCGAGCGCAAAAAGCGGTATTTTAACGGCGATGGTTTTTGGAATGGCTCGGGCGTTTGGCGAGGCATTAGCAGTTCAAATGGTAATCGGAAATACAACGGTGATGCCAACCGGGTTAATGCATTCAGCTGCTACCTTAACAAGTGTGTTAACAACCGGAATCGGGAATACGGTAATGGGAACAATTTCTAATAATGCGTTATGGTCCTTAGCTTTAATTCTTTTAGTAATGTCCTTAGCATTTAATCTTTTGATGCGGCTTGTTAGTCGGAAAGGGGTAAAATAATGCGTCCAGAAAAAATTGATCGGCTAGCAACTATCGTAATTCTAACTTTGACTGGATTAGTAGGGTTAGTTTTATTTGCCTTGTTAGCTTACCTATTATTATCAGGAATTCCGCATATATCTTGGCACTTCCTAACTTCAAGCGCAGAATCATTTAGAAGCGGCGGGGGAATTCGTGATCAGCTATTTAATTCGCTATACCTCGTAGTTTTAACGCTTTTAGTCTCAGTCCCATTGGCATTATGTGCAGCGATCTATCTTAGCGAATATGCGCCGGATAATCGTTGGACGAATTTTTTACGATTAGCGATTGAAGTTTTAAGCTCTTTGCCATCGGTTGTTGTTGGGCTGTTTGGCTACCTGATTTTTGTATTGCAATGGGGATTAGATTTCTCTTTACTTGCCGGAGCATTAGCATTAACAATTTTGAACCTGCCAATGCTAACGCGAGCGTGTGAAGATGCCCTTCGTCAGGTTCCTTATCTTCAGCGCCAGGCTGGATTGGGATTAGGAATGTCTAAATGGCGTGTAACGACTAAAATAGTTTTACCAGCAGCTTTACCAGGAATTATCACGGGGGCTATTCTAAGTGCCGGCCGAATCTTTGGTGAAGCAGCAGCATTGATTTACACTGCGGGACAAAGCTCACCTGCCATTAGTTATACTGACTGGAATCCGTTTAGTCCAACCAGTTTTTTGAACCCCTTACGACCGGCGGAAACACTTGCTGTTCATATTTGGAAAGTTAATAGTGAAGGACTGGTGCCAGATGCCCGTGCCGTATCAAATGGTTCGGTAGCTGTTTTGATTTTAACGATTTTGATTTTTAATTTACTTGCCAGATACATTGGTTACTTAATTAAGCGACGACTTGCAAAGTGAGGATAAGAGAATGGAAAATTCAATTGCTCTTGAAGTAAAGAACTTACAGGTACTATATGGTGACAAACACGTTGTTCACGATGTTTCGATGAAGTTCCCTAAAAATAAGATTACGGCAATGATTGGCGCGTCCGGTTCAGGGAAATCAACGTTATTGCGGAGCCTCAACCGGATGAATGATGATTTAGCAACGGTTAAAGGTGAAATTAATTTTCATAATTTGAATATTAATCAGGCAAAAGTGAATGTCTATCGTATTCGGCAGCAGATTGGGATGGTTTTTCAACAGCCGACACCTTTTCCGTTATCAATCTATGAAAACGTTATTTACGGATTACGGTTGGCGGGGGTTAAAGATCGTCAAACGCTTGACCAGCGAGTGGAAGAAAGTCTTCGCCAAGCAGCTTTATGGGAAGAGGTTAAGGATCACTTAAAAGAGAGTGCTTTGGCATTATCTGGTGGTCAGCAGCAGCGCCTTTGTATTGCGCGAACACTTGCCGTTGAACCAGAGATCATTTTAATGGATGAACCGACAAGTGCATTAGACCCGGTTTCAACTTCGCAAATCGAAGATACTTTAGTACAATTAAGAGAGAAATTTACTATTATTATGGTAACCCATAACATGCAGCAAGCATCGCGGTCGGCTGATTGGACGGCATTTATGCACCAAGGAAAATTAATTGAATTTAATCAGACGGCTGAAGTATTCATGAACCCGCAACAGCAGCAAACAGCTGATTACCTGAGCGGCAAGTTTGGCTAGGAGGTAAAGAAAATGGGAGCAATTTTTGACGACGAGTTAAAACGTTTACGCAGCCATTTTATGGAAATGGGAATTGACGCAAGCGAGCAGATCTATCAAGCAACAAAAGCGTTTACTGATCATGACGCGACCCTAGCAGATAAAGTGCTAAATGCTGATATGAAGATTAACGATGAAGAAGTTAGCTTGGAAAAGCAGGCCCTTAAACTGATGGCACTGCAAAATCCCGTTGCAACTGATTTTCGCAAAATCATTAGTATCTTAAAGGCTAGTACGGATATTGAACGTTTAGGGGACTATTCAACCCATATTGCGCGGGCAGCGATTACGTTAAGTAAGTTTGAACATCATGAAGAAATTGAACAGCCGATTGAGCAGATGATGATGATCGTCCGAAAGATGCTGGAACGAATCCTTGATGCTTATGTATATACTGATGAGCAGGTTGCTTATGAAGTTGCTAATGACGATTTGAAAGTTGATTTACTCTATGTGAAGCTTCAAAAAGAGATTATGAAGGCACTGGTTAAGGGTGGCGAAGATGTCAAGGCTTATGAAAGCTATCTTGCAGTTATCCGTAATTTAGAACGTGCGGGGGACCATATTGTTAATTTAGCCGAATGGATTATTTACAGCGGGTCTGGAAAACTAGTAGAATTAAACCCAGGGAAAGCAGATCCCACATTAGTTCGTCGTAAATTAACCAAAGACAAGTAAAAGAGGTAACTGGATTTGAGTAACGCGCAGGAGATATTCTCATTTAATGATAAGGTGAGTCGGGAAAAACAGCAGCAAATGGTAGCAAGGGTTCTTGCCCGCCATCTCTTAATTGTTGGGCAAACCGGAAGCGGTAAGACAACTACTACGCTGTCGTTATTAAATTATCTTCAGCACCGTAACCAAACGACAATCGTTTTCGATCCGACAGGCGAATATGCCCAATTACCAAATGCGATTACGTATAAACTGGGAGTTAATGCCTATCTTGAAGCAGGATCCTTATCAGCTAACGAACTTCAAGAGATTTTGCAACTAAAACCTTCGTCTGATTTTCAGGATAAATTAAATCAAGCGATTACTGCTCTTCGGATCCAGCATAACCTTGTTGAACAAGACAAAGCTTATATAAAATGCGGACAAAAAATTAAAGACTATCAGCACTATCTTGAACAATTAGGCAGCTGGGCTGTTGATTATGACCTTTCACAATTAGTTAATCAATTAATTGAAGAATTTATTATTCCATTTGCGGATGACCGGGCCGATTATCAGTTGCTGGGACAACAGTATGACCGTTTAGCTATTAACCATAATTGGGGGATGCTGACAACTCTCTGCGAGCGTATTGATAGTGAAATGTTTAAAACTGTTTTTGATACGGTTTCACATCCGGGAAGTTTTAAAACGGAACTTAGCTTTATCCTAAAAATGTTCCTAACTCAGCGTAGCACCCACCGTACCCTAGTGATTGACCTGTCACTTTTAAAAAGATACGAAGATAGTCAGCGGGCTTTAATCTCGTTTTTAATGAAAAAAATATTAAATATGCGTTTCCAATCGCCCCAACAGCTTCCAGTTAACATTGTGATTGATGAAGCCCACCGCTATTTGCCGCAAGACCAGAATAAATTACCAGATAATGGAATTTTTCAGGTCTTAAGAGAAGGAAGGAAGCTGCATTTAAAGGTGATTTTGACCACTCAATCCCCGCTTGATCTGCCCGCAAAATTGCGTTCACAGTTTAGTAACGGGATTATTCATTGTTTGATTGATGATAATGAAATAAAAAGTCTGGAAATGAATGATTTAGGTGTAAAAGGACTTAATGTCGGAGAGGCATACTTGAAGGTCAGCGACCAAACTGTTCCAGTGACGGTTACCAAGCCTAACTGGTGGTGAAATAAAAGCAATTCCAATGTCAAAGAGGCAAGGGAATTGCTTTTAAAATTAGAAAGTTTAATTAAATAGAGATTGCTTTGTAACTGTGTATTAATGAATATTCTATCTATTAGGACTAAACAACAGCGTTTCTAAAGGGTTAGAGAAACACCAAAAGAGATCTGAATGTTAAGTTAATAGTACCGGCCCATACTAACAAGTAATTTAATTATTTATAAGTAAAGGAAGAAAAGTAGCTTGTGGGGTTAAGTTAAATTAGCTGTAATTGATACTGCCGATAGGATTAACAAAACAAGATAAAAATATCTCTTAGATCGACTCCTTTCTAAATAAAAATGATAAATAAAAATACGATGAATAATAGCTGCTAGAGGATAGCTATAGGATTCAAGGCAACTGAACCAAGCGGGGGGATCAGAAAGAATAAATTCATTTCTTTTAAATAAATTTATTAAATTTTATTTATCACCCTTATATTACCTTTTTTTTTTTTTTTT
>NZ_JACIVD010000063.1:0-15288 GCF_014145555.1 Limosilactobacillus albertensis | reverse complement strand
CGCCGTTTGTAAAATTAAGTTAGAAAAATAAAAAAGCCATTTGTGATAGACTTTTGAATAACCACAAACAAAAGTAAAGGAACATCACAAATGACTTATAAACATCTTACCACACGTGAACTAACCCTCATAGCTAATTTTTGGCACCAAGGTACGAAGGCTTATCAAGCTGCTAAACTGCTTAAACGAAGCCAAGAAACTATTTACCGAGTCTATCGATTTCTTGATAGCGGTAAGACCATTGCACAGTATCTTAAGGCTTACCAACGGAATAAGCAGCGTTGTGGTCGTAAGCAGGCTCAGCTAGCCAAGGATGAGATCAGCTACATCAATGAGCAGGTTAAAGCGGGCTGGACACCTGATACGATCATTGGTCGAGCAGAACGGACAATTAGCTGTAGTATGCGGACACTTTATCGGATGTTTGCTCGTGGACAGTACAATTTTGCCGTCCAGCAATTACCGATGAAAGGCAAGCGACACCCCAATGGCTATGTCGAACGACGTGGTAAGGCGGGGCATCTCGGTCGGAGTATTTACCAGCGATACCATGATTTTCCTCACTACCAACACGAGTTTGGTCACTTTGAAGCTGATACTGTTCAAGGAAAAGCTCATCGTGGTGCGGTCATGACCTTGGTGGAACGTCAATCTAAGGTGATGATTGTGCTTAACGTTCATCGTAAAACTGATGAAGCAGTTAACTATCACTTGGATAAATGGCTTTCTAAAATACCTCGTCATTTCGTTAAGTCGATTACCTTTGATAATGGTAAGGAATTCGCGGGCTGGCGTGAGATTGCCAATAAACATGATCTTCATACTTATTTTGCGGAGGTTGGAGCGCCCAATCAACGCGGCCTGAATGAAAACAATAATGGTATCTTACGTCGTGACGGTCTCAGTAAACGATTAGACTTCCGTAATTTACCAGATGAACTAATCACCCAGCTGATGCACAAACGAAATACTATTCCACGGAAGTCACTTCACTACCGCACACCACTTGAAGTATTCCTAAGTCACGTCACAGATGAACAGCTTTCAACATTTTTCTAATTTAAATTGACATTTCGGGTGATAAAATTTTTGAACAGGTGATTAGCAAAATTAATTAATTTGAAAAACTAATTTAGTATTATACACTGAATAGCAGGTGAATTTTAAGTAGTTGGAGAAAAATAATGGAAAAAAATAATTCATCATTGCTTGAACAGCAAAAATTTATGAAGTTAGCAATTGCGGAGGCAAGACAAGCTAAGATTTTAGATGAAGTACCAATTGGGGCAATCGTTGTTCATAACGGACAAGTAATCGGTCGCGGCCATAATATGCGCGAAAAATTTCAAGACGTAACTTACCATGCTGAAATGCTTGCAATTATGGAGGCTTGTACCAATATGGGAAGCTGGCGGTTAGAGGATTGTGACCTATACGTTACTTTGGAACCTTGTATTATGTGTAGCGGTGCAATTATAAATGCACGGATAAAGAATGTTTACTATGGGGCAGCGGATCCCAAGGCGGGAGCTGTTGATAGTTTATACCACTTATTAAATGATTCCCGTTTAAACCACCAAGTTAATGTTTATTCGGGGATCTTAGGCGATGAATGCAGCCAAATGTTAAAAAACTTTTTCCGTGAGATCCGGCGCCGACGTAAAGAAGCGCGGCGAAAAAATAGAACTAACCTCTAGCAATTTAAATAAAAATAGTGTATTATACTATTTGCCGTAAGGCCTTAGAGCAAGGGTATGCTTACGAACCGTGTCAGGTCTGGAAGGAAGCAGCACTAAGTATGATATACCTTGTGCTCTAAGTTTTATTGATAATAAAGCTGGAGATTGTGGAAATAATATTTTCACAGTCTCCTTTCTTTTTTCGTACTTCTTTTTATTTTAAAAATTTAGTTAAAATAATTAATATATATTTTAACTACTTTATATGCTTAATACCTAGTATAATATTTTATGGTATTTTAAATTTGGAAAGGGAGTCTAGCGATGAGTTATCAGGCATTATATCGTGTCTGGCGACCACAGCGATTCGATGATCTTGTCGGTCAACAGATTGTTACAAGAACCCTAAAAAACGCAATTATCACTCACCAGATAAGCCATGCATACTTGTTCGCTGGTCCGCGTGGTACTGGTAAAACCTCGGCAGCAAAAATCTTTGCTAAGGCGGTTAACTGTCATTATTCAAAAGATGGTGAGCCATGTAATGAATGTGATATTTGTAAGGCTATTACGAACGGTCAGCTAAACGACGTGATTGAAATCGATGCTGCGTCGAATAATGGGGTTGAAGAGATCCGCGATATTAGGGATAAGGCAAAATATGCCCCCACACAAGCGGATTACAAAGTTTATATTATCGATGAAGTACACATGCTTTCAATAGGGGCGTTTAATGCTCTATTAAAGACGCTTGAAGAACCACCGGCTAATGTTATTTTTATCTTAGCCACAACTGAACCGCATAAGATTCCGTTAACAATTATTTCGCGGGTTCAAAGATTCGATTTTCACCGAATTTCAGCACAAGATGCTTTTGATCGAATGAAATTTATTCTTGATCAAAAAAAGGTTACTTATGATGAAAAAGCATTATGGGTAATAGCAAATGCTGCTGAAGGGGGGATGCGGGATGCGTTGAGTATTCTTGACCAGGTTCTCTCTTTCAGTGATAATGAAGTAAAGCTAGACGATGCGCTGTTAGTTACTGGTAGTGTTACCAAACAATTGCTAAAAAAATACTTTTTAGAAGTTTGCAAACATGAGGGAGCAACCGCTCTTGATACCATGAAAGACATCTTAGCTGAAGGAAAAGACGGTCAACGCTTTATTGAAGATTTGATTTCTTTTATTCGTGATATTTTGTTATATCAGGAATCCCCAAGTCTGATTAGTGTTGAGAGTACCGGCCTAAAAAAAGAGGACTTTGAAGAACTAATACAGCTAGCATCTTCAGAGACTTTATATCAAATGATTGATGAGTTAAATAACATTCAAGAAGAGATGCGGTTTACAACTCATCCGGATGTATATTTAGAGGTTCTTACGATTAAACTGGCTCAGGTTAATCGTAAGAGTAATGGACAATTAACTGATCAGTCTACAGTCGATATTTCTAAAAACGAGACGATTGAAAAACTGCAACAGGAAGTTCAACAGTTACAACAAACCGTTAAGCAATTACAAAGCAGTCCTGCAAGGGCCAGTCGTCCAGTCTCGCGTTCACAAAACGAACAGCCGCGGGTTCAGCAAAAGAAAGTGCAGGTTAACCTTAATAAGGTTTATCCGGTATTGGAAAACGCCACTCGCCAAGACTTAATTAACGTTCGTGAATTATGGGGAGATATGTTAAATCTGCTATCTGTCCCCCAGCGTTCGTTATTACATGTTTCTCAGCCGGTTGCAGCTAGTGCGGTTGGAATAATTGTGGCATTTGACTATCCGTTTTTGTTCCAACAGGCTGCTGATGACACGACCTTGTTAAAGAATATGGAAGATGCGCTTCAGAGACTGACCGGCAATGAACGGCAGGTTGTCTTTGTACCAAAGGATAAGTGGCCGAAGATTCGCCAAGACTTTATCAGGGACCATGGTTTTAGCAAGAAACAAAAGGAAACAAAGGTATCTGAGCAAAATCAGCCAGCAGCTGCCAAGACTACCAGTCAAACGCAAGCTGCCTCAGCCATCTCTCCTGAAGAACCACCTCTACCTCCAGAAAATGAGGCACCGGCAGAACAAGAGACGGTGCAAGATAACCAGGTAGCGACAGCGCAAAAGTTATTTGGCAGTGATATTGTTAAAATAGAAGATAATTAAATATAAAGGATGGATGATACTATGATGCGTGGAATGAATATGCAACAAATGATGAAGCAAGCTAAGGCAATGCAAAAGAAAATGATGGCAGAACATGAAGAATTGGCAAAGCAAGAATTTGTTGGTAAGGCACCGGATGATATGGTAACTGCTACTTTTAGCGGCGACAACCAATTAGTTGACTTAAAGATTAAGCCGGAAGCTGTAGACCCAGATGATATTGATATGTTGCAAGATTTAGTAATTGCTGCTGTTAAGGATGGAATGAAGCAAGTTAATGAAGCAACACAGCAAAAACTTGGTAAGTACACACAAGGTATGGGGTTGTAAAAAGTGATCCAGTATCCAGAACCGCTAGCAAAATTAATCGAAAGTTATACTAAGTTACCGGGAATTGGTCAAAAAACAGCTACTCGTCTTGCCTTCTATACCTTAAGTATGCAGGAAGATGATGTGACAAACTTTGCTAAGTCGCTTTTATCTGCTAAAAGGGATCTTCATAATTGCAGTATTTGTGGCAACATTACAGAAGACGATCCGTGTCCGATTTGTCGCGATAAGACCCGTGACCATTCACAAATTTTGGTTGTTGAACAGTCGCAAGATGTAATGGCAATGGAACGGATGCATGAATACCACGGCTTGTATCATGTCCTGCATGGCGTAATTTCGCCGGTTGCCGGCACTGGGCCAGAGGATATAAACATTACTAGCTTACTCAAGAGATTGAAAAAGGATGATGAGGTAAAAGAAATCATCATTGCTACTAATGCTTCATCTGATGGTGAGTTAACAGCTGGGTACCTTGCTAAATTAATCAAACCTGCCGGAATTAAAGTTACGCGATTAGCACATGGATTATCAGTTGGTGCTGATATTGATTATGCAGATGAAATGACATTATTTAAGGCTGTGCAAGGGCGAACGGAGATGTAAAAGAATGTTTTTTAAACGACCATCAAAAGAAGTTGAGCGTGAACGAAATCGTCGTCTCTTAGAAGCGGTATATTCTACAAAGGCGAGTTGGGATCATGCACGTGAGACTGAACGTGCAGTATACGAAGCAAATGTTAATAGTGAGCTGCATTATCGGTCGCGGATTCAGGAGCAGAAGTTTTTATACCTGTATAAGATTGCTCGTAAATTTAAAGTGCATGGTACGCTGAATGATGGGGTAATTGATCGCTAGGAGAGAAACATGGACGGAAAATTTATATCATTCGAAGGACCGGATGGTGCAGGCAAAACGAGTGTTATTCGGCAAATTCAAGAAGACCTTGAACAACGGCTAGGTAAAGAAAAGGTAATGTATACACGTGAGCCAGGTGGTAACAAGATTTCTGAGCAAATTCGACAAGTATTATTTGATGGTCAAAATACTGATATGGATGCTCGAACAGAAGCATTACTTTTTGCGGCAGCACGACGACAACATATTGTTTCAGAAATAATTCCAGGCTTAAAAGCGGGGAAAATAATCCTATGTGATCGGTATGTAGATAGTTCAATCGCTTATCAAGGTGCAGGCCGCGGTCTTGGAGAACAAGAGATTTGGCAGATTAACCAATTTGCTATCAATGGGTTAATGCCAGAACTAACAATTTATCTTGATATCGAATCGAAACTTGGCCTTGAACGAATTGCTGAGCATCGGTCTGATCAAGTTAACCGGTTAGATAAAGAAAAACTTACTTTTCACCAGACTGTCCGTCAGTCGTATTTGAAGCTTTATAATGCCCATCCAGACCGAATCAAGTTGATTGATGCAAGTCAACCGTTAGCAAATGTAATTAAAGACGTAAAGATGACAATTCATGACCGGTTTTCAGATTTGTTTTAATAAAAAGGGTGATTAATATGAAAATGATTATTGCAATTGTTCAATCAAAAGACAGCAATCGTTTACGGAAGGCATTTAATAAAGCAGAAATCCACGTTACGCAGTTATCAACAACTGGTGGCTTTTTACGTGAAGGTAACTCAACATTTTTAATTGGGATTGAAGACGAGCGTGTCCAAGATGTATTGGCTGTAATTAAAAAGAATGCGGAATCACGTGAACAATATGTTACATCACAAATGCATATGGACGTTGAAGGTGGTTCGGCCTTTCCTGTTAATGTTAAGATTGGCGGGGCAACGGTCTTTGTTTTACCAGTTGAAGATTTCATTAAATTTTAAGTAGGTGAGATGGGTGGCTGAACAAGAACGAACACGTGCTGAACAACTACAGCCAACGATAATTACACGCTTTCAAAAGATATTATCTAACGGTGAGCTTGCCCATGCCTATTTGCTGGTAGGTCCGGGAGGCTCAGGCAAGATGTCTATTGCGAAGTGGTTGGCGTTGCGTTTATTTTGCTTACATCCGCAAGATAATGAGCCGGATCTGGTATGTGCTGAGTGTCAACGAATATTGTCGGGCAACCATCCTGATATTGTCTATGCAGCTCCAGAAGGTCGGCAGATAAAAGTTGATGAGATTCGGCGTTTAAAAGCTGAATTTTCTAAAAGTGCAGTTGAAGGTAATAAAAAGGTTTTTATTATCAGAGATGCTGACAAAATGACTAATGGGGCTGCTAATAGTCTCCTTAAATTTATTGAAGAACCCGGTCCCGGTATATATATTTTGATGTTAACAACTAATAAAAGTGCAATATTACCGACAATCCGATCACGGACACAAGTAATAGAGCTTCCGCCATTGAAAAGGGCTGCATTATTAAAGGTATTAGCCGAACATGATATACCGGCAACACAGCGTCAGATTGCAGTAGGGATTACGGATTCGGTAGCAACTATTGAACAGTGGCAGCAAGATAATTGGTTTGATGATACGATAAGAGCTATTATTCAGTGGTATAAAGATACTGGAAAGGCTGATATGCTAGGCTTCGTTGATGTTCAGACAATTTTATTAAAGCTGGCAGCTGATCGGGAAAAACAACAGGTTATCCTTGATCTTATTACTTTGATTTGGCGGGACACCTTAATGGTTAGTACAGGTGTTACGGCTACTGACCGTCTCCACTTTAGTAATGCATTGGCTACGATCCAAGAAGTAGTAAAGAAGTACTCTTCTGCGCAGTTATTAGCAGTTAGTCAAGCAACCTTAGAGACGCGTCATATGTTAGAGCAAAATATTAGTTTTCAAAATGTTGTTGAACAGTTAACAATTCGGCTTGTGCAAATCTTAAGCATTAGTTAGGGGCGAGAAGATGAGTGAAGAATACAATTCGGATAATCTTTATGAACAATTTGCGCAGGTAATGGGCCAAACACAGGATTTAGTAAAAAAGATGGAGCAGTTACAGGCAAAAATTATTGCTATTTCTGAAGAAAATGTTGAGCTTTCAATTGAAAATAAGCATTTAAGACAAGTTATAAAAGAAAATCAGCCACAGCGTAATAAGGATCAGCTTTCTGTTTCTCGTCAAAACTTAAAAGAGCTTTACCAACAGGGCTTTCACGTATGTAGTGAATACTATGGTAAAAGACTAGAACCGAATGAATCGTGTACTTTTTGCCTTGATGCAATTTTTGGGCATGATCAGGGAATGATGAACTAGGAGATTTTATGCAGCAAATTAGTAGTTTTAATGAACATCAATCGGGAAGCCTATATCTTGTACCAACGCCAATCGGCAATTTGGAGGATATGACCTTTCGTGCAATCAAGACCTTAAAAGAAGTTGATTTGATTGCTGCTGAAGATACTCGGCACACCCAGCAACTGTTGAATCATTTTGATATTACAACTCGCCAGATTAGTTTTCATGAGCATAATACTGAACAGCGGGTCCCAGAGTTGATTAAAAAATTAAAAGCCGGTTACTCTATTGCACAGTGCAGCGATGCGGGAATGCCATCGATTTCTGATCCCGGAAAAGAGTTGGTCGTAGCTGCTGTAAAAGAAGGGTTACCGGTTATTCCGCTTTCTGGCGCGAATGCTGGTTTAACAGCACTAATTGCCTCGGGCTTAGTTCCGCAACCGTTTTATTTCTTCGGCTTTTTAGAACGTAAGCACCAACAGCAGGTCGCAGCGCTTGAAAAGTTGAAGAATCGTGAAGAAACGATGATTTTTTACGAAGCGCCACATCGATTAAAGAAGACATTGATGACGATGACAGAAGTCTTTGGGGGAGAACGCCGTGTAGTTTTAGCCCGCGAACTTACTAAACGTTATGAAGAATTTACCCGCGGTACCTTAGCTGAAGTATCTACGTGGTTTGATAGCCATCAGCCACGTGGTGAATTTGTAGTTTTGGTAGCTGGAAATGATCATCCAGCTGAAGAACAAAATGATGATCTGCAGCTGTCGCTAACTGAACAAGTAGATAAAGCAGTTCTAAATGGTTTGTCTACTAATGCGGCTATTAAACTTGTGGCTAAGAAAAATAATATAAAGCGGCAAGAATTATATAAACAATATCACCAATTGTAGGAGAAAATTATGGAACTAAAGCAGGGAACGCAAACTTATGAGATGTCTCACTTATTAACGTATTATGAGTGTGATGAAACCGGTCATCCTAGTATGAGTATGTTATTAAGTATGATTTCGATGGCCTCAGATGAACATAGTATGTCGTTAGGGATGGGCATTGAAAAAGTTCAGGCAACTGGCGGTACGTGGGTAGTAAGCGGGTATGAAGGACAGCTTGCCGAACAACAACCCGTTTTTGGTGAAACTATTATTTTAGGAACACGAGCTGTTGCATATAATCGTTTCTTCGCTGTTCGTGAATTTTGGATAACAGATAAAGAGCATAATATTGAGTATGCACGAATTAAAGCCATTTTCGTTTTTATGAATTTAAAAACTAGAAGGATGGAATCAATTCCAGCAGCCTTAATTGAGCCATTTCGTTCACCAATTGTTAAACGAATTCCGCGATTGAAGCGTCCGCAAAAGTTAAATGAAGAGGCGCCGATTGTGGAAAGAGATTACCGTGTCCGTTATTTTGACCTTGATGCCAACCACCATGTTAATAACGCCCGCTACTTTGATTGGTTGCTTGATCCGCTCGGCCGTAATTTCTTGAAAACACATCGGTTGAAAAAATTTAACCTCCAGTATTTACAGGAAGTTCGCGATGGTGAAAAGATTGATAGTAAGGTTAATAAAATGATAGAAAATCAAAAAATAACCTGTCATCAAATCAGTTCTGATAACCAAATTGATGCGATTGCCCAAATTGAATGGTATTAAAAGTAAATAAAGAATGAGGACGTGATAGAAGCCGTTTGGGAATTCATTATCACGTTCCAGTAGTATTTAAAAAACACAAATAGACCTCTAGAGTTCGGTTCTATCGGACTTTAGGGGTTATTTTATATGCACTCGGAAAGATTAACATTTTTGTTGCGATTGATGACTACTTTAAGCTTGTTGGTCAATATCTGAGTGGTTTGATGTAGAGACATTTATGTGAAGATGTTATTCTATGAATAGTAGTAATTTATGAGGAGTGAGTTGACGTGAAAAGATCATTAACGGCAATAATTTACCTCGAACCCGATCAGGTAAATTTACGAATTATAGAAGTTCCAACACTTAAAGTCGTGAATAATGTTCAATCGGGTCTCTTAAATATTGGGAAAACCAAGGTTGCCAACTATTCGGAAAATATGTCGGCAATTGTTAATAATATTGAGGGATTTAAGCAGATTATTAAGGATTATCAAGCAACTCCCGTAAAATTTTATGGCGATCTTGAAGACCTTGATCCAGTGGCAACCCGTTATGTGGCCGACCAATTAGAGGTACGGACGGGAATGAAGATTGAATGGTTGAATAATAATCAGTTAATGGCGCAATCAATGAGTTATCTCCTAACCCTATTGCCGGAGTTTACTAAACTGAGCAAGCATAATATGTACTTATTAAGCATTGGTCTTAGTTCAACAACTTTGGCATACTTCCATCATGGGAGTTTTGAGCGTGCGTGGGATATAGACCTGGGGAACGCAAAAATTAGTCATTTAGTAAACCGTCTTCGTAAGACAGCTACAAATCCGACTGAAATTATTCAAGACTATATTAGCAGTAAATTGGAATATCTAACTCCAGAATTAACCAAGAAAAAACATACAGTGATGATGATTCAAAACGCACTGTCACTTAATAAGCTATTTTTACCTCATAATCGTCAAATTGCGGAAGTTCCGCTTGATAAATTCCATGAAGACTATCAAAAAATTCTTTCTCCCGTAAAAGATGGTTTGATCAAAAATATTCAGATTGATGATCAGCAATTTGAATTATTACTGCCAAACTATTTAGTAACGGCCCGGACTGTTAGGTTAATCCAACCAGCAGGAATATATGTTACAGATATCTCAACAATGGATGGGATTTCTCACGGGATCGGTGTCAATAATGATCAAACAAGACGACAAATCAACGAAATGATTAGGACAGCTGCTGATAATATCTCAGAACGGTATGGGGTTGATTCAGCTCACCGTGATTTCGTTACCAATTTTTCACTTCAATTTTTCGATCAGTTACGCCCGATTCACCGTTTAGGTCAGCATGAGCGGTTACTATTAGAGATTGCTAGCCGAATTGATGATATTGGTAATTTTATCAACCAACGGGGACACTATCGGCATTCGGCATATATTATGGAAACAACGCCGCTAATTGGTCTTTCAGATAAGGATAATCGAATCATTGCAGAAGTTGCTCGGTACCATAGTGCGGAATCACCAGATATCAGTCAGGCCCATTACCGGCACCTTGATGATGAAATTCAGATGCCGGTAGCTAAATTGGCCGCTATTTTACGGTTGGTTGATGCGTTAGATGACTCACGATTGCAAAAAATCTCGAGTATTAAATTAAAACTTGTTGGTGATAGTAAGTTAATTATTAAAGCAACGGCGAATGACGACCTAGTGCTTGAAAAATGGTCCTTTAGTCAAAAATCACAATTATTTAGGGATGTATATGGGATTCAGCCGGTTTTAACTGAGAGGAGTGATCTTTAATATGTACAAGGATTTTTATAAGCCACAAAATTATGTTAATCGAGAATTGAGCTGGATTGATTTTAATGGTCGCGTATTAGGTGAAGCAACGGACACCGCAAATCCATTATTAGAACGGGCCAACTTTTTGGGAATTACCCAGAGTAACGTGGATGAATTCTTTATGGTGCGGGTGGCTTCTTTGCATAAACTCGCTGCTGCTAATGTTACCACCACAGACGCGTCGGGTTTAACACCAGAGGAACAACTAGATGCGGTAAATGAAAAAGAACACCGGATGGTTAAGCAACGCTATGAAGTATATAACCAGCAGATTATACCTGAACTTGCTAAAAATGATATTCAGATTTTGCATGTGCGGGACCTAAATGAAAAGCAGTATGAATTTATTCGTCGTTACTTTAATGATGAATTGATGCCCGTGTTAACCCCGATGGCGGATGATGCTTCACGCCCATTTCCGTTCATTTCAAATAATTCTTTAAACATTGCCGTGCAACTTCGCCGGCGAACTCAACCAACGGCTCATCTGGAAGAGGCGATTCTAGAAGGCGATCAAGAAGTTCACCGTCCGCAAGCAGAACCACATGATGATCGTCAAGAGGCGGATATTAAATTTGCAACGGTCCGGGTTCCAGAAATTTATAAGCGGCTAGTTCGGTTACCCGGAGAAAATAATTTTATTTTAATTGATGAGATTATTACTGAATTTTTAGTGGCGCTTTTCCCTGGTTATGAGATCTTAGCAACGGCTTCGTACCGGGTAATGCGGGATATGGATTTAGATGTGGCAGAGGAAGATACCTCTGATTTGCTACGTGCGGTAAAACACCAGTTACGTGAACGGGAACACGGTCAGGTAATGCGGCTAGAAGTTCCCCAATCAATTGACGATTGGTTAAAAGAACAACTGATTGATAACTTACATGTAAGCGAACGATCCCTATATGAGGTTGATGGACCGGTAGATTTAACATTTTTGAAGAAGTTATCAGGGATGGTCGATGGACATGATGATTTGCGCTATCCGCCATATAAGCCATACCTTAATCCAGAATTAGATATGGAACATAATATTTTTAATTCAATCCGTCATAAAGATTATTTAATGCAACACCCTTATGACAACTTCCAAGCGGTGGTAAACTTTATCCATCAAGCGGCTGTTGATCCTGATGTATTAGCGATTAAGATGACGCTTTACCGGGTATCAGGCAATTCCCCAATTATTAAATATTTAGGGATGGCAGCGCAGCAGGGAAAACAGGTAACGGTTCTTGTTGAAGTTAAAGCCCGTTTTGATGAACAGAATAATGTTCGATGGGCGCAACGGCTTGAACAAATGGGCTGTCACGTTATCTATGGACTAGTAGGACTCAAAACACACTGTAAGGTTGCACTGGTTATCCGGCGGGATGAAGATGGCCTTCGTCGGTATATGCACCTCGGAACCGGTAATTACAATGATGTCACGGCTCATTTCTACACCGATATGGGGCTGTTTACATGTGATCATGAACTGGGAATTGATATGACAAACCTGTTCAATATGCTATCCGGTTTTGCCCGCCCAGCTTACTTCAATGAGCTGCGAGTTTCTCCTGATGGGATTCGGACTTTTATCAATGCAAAAATTGATGAGCAGATTGAAAATGCGAAGAACGGTAATCCAGCCTTAATTCGGATGAAAATGAATTCATTGTCGGATAAACAAATTATTGCCCGCCTATATGATGCGGCTGCTAATGGCGTCAAGGTTGAATTGCTTATTCGGGGGATTACTTGTTTACGCAATGATCTCCCAGAGATTCATAACAATATCGAAGTTCATTCGATTGTCGGTCGGTTCCTTGAACACTCACGAATCTATTACTTTAAGAGTAATGGTCATGAAGAGGTTTATCTTGCTAGTGCGGATATGATGACGAGAAATCTTAATCGGCGGGTTGAAGAACTTTATCCGGTAAACCAGCCTGACACAAAAGCACATGCAATTCATATTTTTGATGTGATGTGGAAAGATAATGTTAAAGCCCGTAAACTCGTTGGTGATCATTATGAACGGATTGATCGTGGGAATGCAGCTCCTTTTAGCTCCCAAGAGTACTTTGTCAAACAAGCGATGAAGTTAAATGAACAGGAGAAAAAGGAAAAAAAGGCTAAAAAGCATTTTTCCTCAGTTTTTGAGACTTTGACTCGCCACGTATCAAGCCTGCACTTAGATGAACGAAAGGATGAATAGTTTATGGGCAAAGAGCAACATCTTGCAATTCTTGATTTGGGATCAAATTCAGTTCGGCTTAAAATAACACGGATCCAAGGTGCCGGTAATTATGAAACCGTTCAATATGAAAAAAGGTATGTTCGTCTTGCATCGAATATGGGGCCGGAGAAAATACTTAAGCCTGCGCCAGTAAAGCGAACAATTGTGGCACTAAAAGAGTTTCGGACAATTTGTGATCAATATCAGAATAAAAATTTGATAATTATTGCGGTTGCGACGGCGGCTGTTCGTCAAGCGCAGAACCAGCTTCAATTCATTGAAAAAGTGCGACGGGAAACAGGCTTTGATATTCGAGTAATTAGTGGTGAACGAGAAGCCTACCTTGATTATGTTGGCGTTAGTAAAACACTGCCGATTGACAAGGGCATCATTATTGATACCGGCGGGGCAAGTATGGAGTTGATCTCAGTTAATAATGGCGAGGCTGAAGAGACTGTTAGTATCCCAATCGGGTCTGTCAGCATCTCACAAACATATCACCTTGATGATAAGATTAATCCGGCCGATCTTTTTGATGCGATGGTTAGAATTGACGAGGTTCTTTCACAGCAACTGTGGCTTAATCGCATGCGCCAGACTAAGATTATTGCGTTAGGCGGTTGTAACCGTGCGTTGGCCAAAGTATACCGTTGGCAACAGGCGCTTAATCCAGAGACGGTCAGCCCAGTGCATGGTTTGACAATGCGGTCAGAAGAAGCCTTTTTAATTATGCGGCAGTTATTAGAGGTTGACCGCCAGACACGCGCGGGGATTCGAGGAATTACTAAAGTTCGGGCTGATGTAATCGTCGGGGGTCTCCTTCCGTTAATCTCATTGATGCGGCAATTATCAATTGATGAAATTAGTTTTAGTAACAGCGGGCTAAGAGAAGGTATTTTATTTAAATACTTAGACCAGCAAATTAATTTTGAACAGTTAAAATCGTCACTATAATAATCATAGTTAAATTTTTACTTTATTTTACTAAATTTTACTGATTAGTGATGGTGAAACTGTGCTACAATCACTATGAAAGCTTTAGTTCGATCAAGGAGGAAACAAGATGTCAATTTTAGTTGCTGGTGGTGCCGGATATATCGGTTCCCATATGGTAAAAGACCTTATTGAACACGGTGAAGATGTAGTAGTTGCTGATAACTTATCAACAGGTCACCGTGATGCAATTAATCCTAAGGCTAAGTTTTATGAGGGCGATATCCGTGATCGTCAATTCTTAGATAAGATTTTTGATAATGAAGATATTACAGCAGTTGTTCACTTTGCTGCTTTCTCAATCGTTCCTGAATCAATGAGCAAACCATTGAAGTACTTTGATAACAATACTGGCGGAATGATCACCTTGCTAGAAGCAATGCATGATCATGATATTAAGTACATCGTCTTTAGCTCAACTGCTGCTACTTATGGTGTTCCTGAACACATGCCGATCAAGGAAACTGATCCGCAAAAGCCAATTAACCCATATGGCTTGAGTAAGTTAATGATGGAAGAAATGATGGCATGGGCGGACAAGGCTTATGGTATTAAGTTCGTTGCTCTCCGTTACTTTAATGTTGCCGGGGCGGCGCCAGATGGTACGATTGGTGAAGATCATGGCCCAGAAACCCACTTAGTACCGATCATTCTTCAAGTTGCTCAGGGTAAGCGGAAAGAATTGAGTATCTTTGGGGATGACTACAACACGCCAGATGGTACTAACGTGCGGGATTATGTTCACGTTATGGACTTAGCAGATGCGCATATCCTTGCGATCAAGTATCTTAAGGAGGGCAACAAGAGTAATGCATTTAACCTTGGTTCATCTACCGGGTTCTCAAACAAGCAAATGCTAGAAGCTGCTCGTGAAGTTACTGGTGAACCAATTCCGGCAAAGATCGCACCACGTCGTCCTGGAGATCCTGACTCATTAGTTGCCGCTAGTGATAAGGCTCGTAACATTCTTGGCTGGGATCCAAAATATGATGATGTTCATGACATTATTGCTACTGCTTGGAAGTGGCACTCTACTCATCCAAAGGGTTATAACGATCGCGACTAATAAATAGGAAGGAATATTGTGGGTATACACTTTCTGGTATTGATACAAAATCAATGCCAGTTTTTTTGTACGCAAAAAGGACAACTGCTGCCCTTATGTTGTACAATCAATTCACCACAAAAATCATGTAAAGAAGG